>JALZNL010000317.1 GCA_030857715.1 Actinomycetota bacterium
AAATGCTCGATGGAGAGAAATCTTCATCGGTTGAGCGGCGCAAGTTCCAGCGCTCCTGGAACCAGGCGAGGTGCCCGATCTCCCACAGCGGCGGGTTGACTATGCGGAGCTGGGGCCCGATCATCTGCTCGTCCGAGAGGTCGCTTACCAGCTCGAGTGTGTGCTTCCGACTGTCAACCAGCATGCTGGCGAGGCGTTCGGTTCGTTCCCGCGCGTCTTGCATAGAGTCCCTCCGTCTCCGCCTACCCTGCTCCTTACGGCAAATACTAGCGTAAATCGTCCCGCCGGTAGCCCGAAAGGTTTGGTGTGGCGCGAAAAACATGTATAAATCCGTCCTATATGAGACGGGTGGACGTAGCATGAAGATCAGCCTCGTTACGCCGGCCGCGGCGGGGTCGCGCAGCGGCAACCGGACTACCGCCGACCGTTGGGCCGGCTTCCTGCGTCAGATGGGGCACGAGGTGTTGCTAGAAGAGGCCTGGAGCGGGAAGATCTCGGACCTGATGATCGCGCTGCACACCCGGCGCAGCCACCGCTCCATAAGGTGTTACGCGGCCACCTATCCCTGCCACCCCCTCGTCGCCGTACTCACCGGGACCGACCTCTACCGGGATATCCGGTTCGACGAGGACGCCCAGGACTCCCTGAGGCTCGCCACGCGGGTAGTCGTGCTGCAGGAGGCCGGGCTGGCTGAGCTCGAACCGCGGAACCGCGCGAAGGCACGGGTGATCTATCAATCAGCCGAGCCCATCCGTCCACAGCCGCAGGCGAAGACCTACTTCGACGTGTGTGTGGTGGGCAACCTGCGCGCCGAGAAAGACCCCTTCCGCTGCGCCCTGGCCGCCCGGTTCTTGCCTTCCGCCTCGCGCATCCGGATCACGCACGCCGGGAAAGCCCACAGCGAGGAGTTCGCAGGGCGGGCCAGGGCGCTCGCGTCCGCCGAACCCCGCTACCGCTGGCTGGGCGAGGTACCCCGGTGGCGGGTGCGCCGTCTGCTGTCGCGGGCGCACTTGCTGGTGCAGAGCTCGGTGATGGAGGGCGGGGCCAATGCGGTCGCCGAGGCACTGGCCGCCGGGGTACCCGTGATCGCCTCCAACATCCCTGGCAACGTCGGGATGCTGGGCGAAGACTATCCCGGTTACTATCCTGTCGGGGATGAGAGAGCCCTGGCGATGCTGCTGGAACAAACCGAAACCGACGCTGCTTTCCATGAGTTGCTGAAGGCGCGGTGCGCCGCGTGCCGTTCCTTGACCCTGCCCGAACGCGAGCGCGAGGCGCTGGGCGACCTGCTGGAGGAAGTCAGCCGGGATTCTCCGGAAGGCCGCACCCGGGGGCGAGCAACGGGTCGAGAGGGTATACTCACGCCATGGACGAAAAAACGCGCATAAGGCTGACGAAATATTCGCAGAAGGCTGGTTGAGGCTCCAAGTTCGCTCCGGGGGTCCTGGAGCAGGTACTTGTGGATCTCACTGCAGGCTCGCCCGCAACCGACGAGTTCGTGAGCGGCATGGATACCCGCGACGACGCGGGCTACGTGTCGTTCGGGGGCGGCCTGCTCTTGCAGTCGGTGGACTTCTTCCCACCCATCGTGGACGACCCGTACCGCTTCGGCCAGATCGCCGCAGCAAACGCCCTCTCCGACGTCTACGCGATGGGCGGAGAGCCCCTGACGGCAATGAACCTCGTCGGCTTTCCCGGCACGCTCGACCTCGGGATACTGCGCGAGATCCTCACCGGCGGAAGTTCCAAGATCGAGGAGTCCGGCGCAAAGCTCTGCGGCGGCCACTCGGTGCAGGACGAGGAGCCGAAGTATGGCCTCTCGGTTACCGGCTTCGTGGAGGAGGATCGGGTAGTACGCAACGCCGGTGCGCGGGTTGGTGACGCTCTCGTCCTGACGAAGCCTCTCGGTTTCGGCATCCTGACCACCGCGCTCAAGCGGGACCTGGTCTCCGAGTCCGAGATAGAGGAGGCCGTCGAGGAAGCGGCGACCCTGAACAAGGGGGGTTGCGCCGCGCTGCGCGAGGTCGAGGTCTCGGCCGCCACGGACGTCACAGGCTTCGGGTTCCTCGGGCACCTCTCTGAGATGCTGGAAGCGAGCACAGCTCCGCTAGGGGCGGTCGTGCGCCGGAGCGCGGTGCCGGTCTGGGAGCGAGCGGTCGCTCTGGCCGCGGAGGGGTGCTACCCCGGCGGCCTCAAGAACAACCGGGAGTACCTCGGAGACCGCGTCCGACCCGACGGCGTCGGCCCAGACGAACTGCTTGCCCTCTACGACCCGCAGACGAGCGGCGGCCTGCTCGTGGCGGTGCCGGGCGAGCGGGCTTCCGCGTTCGTCGGCGCTCTGAAGAGGCACCGGGCTTCGGGCGCGGTCGTTGGCGAGGTCGTAGAGGGCCAAACGATCGAGGTTACACCCTAAGCGCAGCCGGGCTTCACTCGTCACCACAGCTCAAAATTTCTCAGGTAAAGTCTCCAGGGCCGAGTGGAGCGTCACTGTCTCTAAGCAGCGAGACTCGGCCAGTAGTAGTAGATGATGTATCCGCCCGCCACCATGAGGAGGACGGCCGAGGCCAGCTGGACGTAGGGTACGGTCTTGCGGAACCACAGGACCACGCCCTGCTTGAAGAATGCCAGAGCGAGGGTGAGGGTGAGCAGCACCGAGGCCATGCCCAGACCGTAGCTCAGGAACCGTCCTGCTCCCGAGGCGAAACTACCGGCGGTTATGCTGCTCCCGACCACGGACAGGAACACGGGCAGCGTGCAGCTGAGCGAGGCCAGACCGTAGGCCAGCCCGAAGAGGAAGAAGCTCCGGACGCTCGTCGCCTTGGGATCGCCGACCCGCTCGGCGACCCGCTCGAAGACGCCGGTGTACAGACCCCGACCGGCGAGCATCCAGATCCCCATCAGCACCAGAACCGCGCCGATCACGGCTCCTACCCAGGGCATGATCCCGAGGATGGCGTTCCCGCCCGCCGAGACGACGACGCCCGCCAACCCGAAGAGGAGGATGAACCCCAGCGAGACGACCGCCCCGATCAGAAGCGCCCGCAGCGCCCGCCGCACCGAGGAGCGTTTACGGAAGTCGTCCTCGTGGCTGCCGAGGTAGAGCGAGAGGTAGGCCGGCAGCATCGCAAACCCGCAAGGGTTGACGGCCGAGACCATCCCGGCCCCGAAGGCGAAACCGACGGGTAGCACGGTGGTCAGCTCAGAGATCCAACCCGCCAACACGGCCTGAAGCTCGCTCACAGGACCTGTTCGATCTCCTGCCGGAGGGTCTGCTCATCCTTGGGTCCGGTCTCGCGGAAGACGACCTCTCCCTCCCGGTCGAGTATTATCGTCGTCTCCAGGGCGTTTACGGCGAACTCCCGGGCGATCGTCCCGTCGTCCAGAGCCGTCGGCAGGGGCTCTTCAATGCCGGCCGCGTCGTTGAACTGCTCTATCGACTGCTCCGTCTCCGAGGGGTCGATCGAGACCATCAACACGTTCAGCCCACGATCCTCGTAGGCCGGCAAAAGCTCGGACCAGGTCCGGGCTTCCGCCCTACACTTGGGTCAATAGCCGGCCATGAAGAAGAGCGCCACTACATCGCCCTGATCCCCCGACAGGTCGAACCGCTCGCCCCCGAGGGTCGTGACGCTGAAATCCTCGCCGCCCGAGCCGGCCTCTTCGGGAGCCTCCGCGGGCGTTTCGGCGCCGTTGCCTCCGGGTGGGGCGCCCGACTGCTGGCCGCCTCCGCCGCAGGCCGCGAGCGAGAGTAGCGCTACCGATAACACCGTAAGCACGAAAAGTCTCGTCATCTTCATCCGGCCTGTGAACCCCTCGAGTCGCTACCTTGGATCCCGTACACGGTTATCAACGGCCTCATTATACAAGCCGGGTTCGGGGAGGCCCGAAGGAAGAACCCTGGCTCGCCTCGATCGATAGCCTGGTGCGGCACAGGTGGGTAGTGGAGAGACGAGCCAAAGTTGAGCGGAGAATAGGTTGGCTGGG
>JALZNL010000318.1 GCA_030857715.1 Actinomycetota bacterium
CTTCTGCAACCAGGTCGAGTACCACGTCTACAGGGGCCAGGACGCGTTGCTGGATCAGGCCCGCGCGTTGGACTACCTCCTGATCGCCTACCGCCCGCTCTCCCGTGGCGGTGTCGAGGACGACGCCACGCTCCGCGAGATAGGCGAGGCCCACAACAAGACCGCGGCCCAGGTCGCGCTGCGCTGGCTCGTCCAGCAGGAGAAGGTCTCAGCCATCCCCAAGGCGACCGGCGAGGAGCACCTCCGGGCCAACCTCGACGTCTTCGACTTCGAGATCTCGGACGAGGAGATGGCCCGTATCTCCGCCTTGAGCAGGTGAGTTACTAATATGCGCGCGCGTGATCTGGGCTTGGAGATCGGCGTCCTCCCATCAGGCCCGAACGACGCGATCACGGACGTCGAGGGCGTGAGGGTCGGCCACTCGACGATCATCCGGGGCGAGGGGCCGCTGGTGGTGGGGGAAGGGCCGGTCAGGACCGGCGTCACCGTCATCTGTCCGCGGGAGGGGCTGGCGCGGGACGAGCCGGCCTTCGCGGGGTGCCACAGGTTCAACGGCAACGGGGAGATGACGGGGCTGGAGTGGATCCGGGAGGCCGGCGCCCTCACGACGCCCGTGGGCATCACCAACACGCACAGCGTAGGCGCCGTGCGCGACGCCCTGATAGCCGCCGAACTGGAAGAACGCTCCGGCGCGGACGAGTACTGGTCACTGCCGGTCGTGGCCGAGACCTACGACGGGACGCTCAACGACATCAACGGCCAGCACGTCGGGGTGGAGCACGTAAAGGAGGCGCTGCAGAGCGCGTCCGGCGGGCCCGTGGTCGAGGGCTCCGTGGGTGGTGGGACGGGCATGATCTGCCACGAGTTCAAGGGCGGCATCGGTACTGCCTCGCGGCGCGTCCCCGACGAACAGGGCGGATGGACCGTGGGCGCTCTGGTCCAGACAAACTACGGGAGCCGTTCGACTTTGCGCGTGGACGGGGCGCCCGTTGGCCGCGTGCTCACCACGGAGCGGGTACGTTCCCCGTTCGAGGATGAGGAGACCGAGCAACCCGCCGGCACCGGCTCCATCATCGTGGTCCTGGCGACCGACGCTCCGTTGCTACCTATCCAGTGCGACCGGCTGGCGATACGCGCGGGCGTCGGCCTCGCCCGGATGGGCGGCGGCCTGGACGACGGCAGCGGCGACATCTTCCTCGCCTTCGCCACCGGCAACCGCGGTCTCCCGAGAGCTGTCCTCGACGCAGATCTGCCGCAGACGGTGCCCGTCCGGATGCTGCCCAACGAGCGCATGACGCCGCTCTTCCACGCGGCGGCCGAGGCGACCGAGGCGGCGATCCTGAACGCCATGCTCGCCGCCGGCACCGTGACCGGCCGCGACGGCATCACCGCCCACGGCCTCGCGCCCGACGTACTACTCGCCGCCCTTGAAGAGGCCCGCCCCCTGGCCGGGAGAAGGCTTTAAGGCATTGAGGCATTGAGGTTTTGGGCCTTGGTACGACGGGCCTCGCTCCCGGCCGGCCTCAGAGCCTAGAACCTCAAAACCTGATCCCGCGAACCGCTCTAGCTGCTCGGCTGGTCCTCTTCCTGCTCCCCGCTGTCGTCGCTCAGACGCTCGTAATCGTTCCAGAAGATCTCGACGATCACGCCTGAGGGCTCTATCTCGTACACGCCGAGGGTCAACCTCTCCTTTGCCTGCTCGTAGTCGGAATCTTGCGGGCTGCCTTCGGGGATGTACGTCCCCCGCTCCCAGGTGGTCTCGACACCCTTGAGGCCCTCTACGGTGCCCTCGGTGCGGTCCGTCTCCTCCCAGCCCCCGGCGGGGAGTTGCTCGTCGTAGAAGGCGCTCGTCGTGTCGAACTCGGAGTCGATGACGAAGTTGAGGCTGAAGTTGTAGTCCGTCTCGCTGACGTAGTCGGTGACGGCGCCAGCGGGGAGCGGGAAGTCATCTGGCATGATCTCCGGCAGTTCCTCCCCGCTCACATCTCCGGGACCGGCCACCGCGAGCCCGCCGCCGGAAGACTCCTCGGGCTCCGCCTCCCGCACCTCGTCTTCTTGCGAGGTAGATTCCGTCTCCGGCACCTCCGGCTCCGTCGTCTCGCCGGCATCCTCGACCTCGCCCTGGAGGCGCTCCACTTCGCCTTGCAACCTCTGTACCTCTTCGTCCAGCCGCCCGTTCTCCTGGCGAAGGTCCTTGTTCTCCGCCTGCAAACCGGATGCCTCCGTCTCCGTCGAACCGCCGCAACCGGCCAGCACGAAGGCCGCAACGAGCACGAGGATAAACAGCTTTCCAACCCCGGTCATGCGCACGACTCCTCTCCGCATGGTTTCCAAACCCCGCCCCCCTCGGTCTCCTACGGCCCCCATACCTCAACAAGCCGGCGGAGTTGGGTGCGACCCGAGGCGAGGTCGCCGCGGCCGTCCATCCGCGTTAGCATGTGGGCATTTCTTGTCTCCCTGAAGAGGAGGGCTGGCGTGGTAGACGGCGGGCGGTTGTGGAAGAGGCTCTCGGAGCTGGCGGAGATCGGCCGGCAGGAGGAGGGCGGCGTGGCCCGGCTCTCTTTCACGGAGGAAGAGCGGGCGGCCAAGGACCTCGTCGCCTCGTACATGGAGGAGGCCGGGCTCGCCGTGCGCGAGGACGCGGCGGGCAACCTCTTCGGACGTCGGGAGGGAAGGGACCCGGAGGCCCCGGCGGTACTCGTTGGCTCACACGTGGACTCCGTCCTGAACGGCGGCGACTTCGACGGGCCGCTCGGGGTTCTCGGCGGCATCGAGGTCCTCCAGACGATGGACGAAGAGGGCGTAGAGATGGGACGACCGGTCGAGGTGGTCGCCTTCACCGACGAGGAGGGCGCCAGGTTCTCGCTCGGCATGATCGGCAGCCGTGCCCTCACCGGCACGCTCTTGCAAGAAGACCTGCGCCACGAGGACCGTAACGGCGTCTCCATCGAACAGGCGATGCGGAACGCCGGCCTGGACCCCGGCAAGGTCGGCGAGGCGGCCCGGCCCGCGGACTCTCTGGCCGCCTACCTGGAGCTGCACATCGAGCAGGGGAAGGTACTCGAAGGAGAGGACCTCCCGGTCGGCGTGGTGACGGGCATCGCGGGGCCCGTGTGGCTCAGGCTCTCCTTCGCGGGGGAGGCCGGGCACGCGGGCACGACGCCCATGGGCGCCCGCCGAGACGCCCTGGCCGCGGCGGCGGAGGTCGTCGGCGCAATAGAAGAAGAGGCGTCCGATACGGGATCGACCGTCGGGACCGTCGGGCAGATAGAGGCGGGGCCCGGCGGCATCAACATCATCCCGGGTCGGGTAGATCTCTCCCTAGATCTGCGGGACATAGACGAGGCGGTGCGCGACAGGGCCGAGGGGCGTATACGGGGGCGGGCGGGGGAGGTATGCAACCGTCGCGGCATAGATCTGTCCTTCGAGGAGCTTCAGCGTCTCCCGCCGGCGCCGTGTTCGGAGGAGATCCGGGGCGCCATCTCCGCCGCGTGCGAGAAGGAGGGTATACGGCCTCACCCGTTGCCGAGCGGGGCGGGACACGACGGGATGCACGTCGCGGAGCTCTGTCCTATGGGCATGATCTTCGTCCGCTCGAAGGACGGCGTAAGCCACAACCCGAAAGAGTGGAGCAGCCGGGAGGATTGCGAAGCCGGCTGCAAACTCCTATATTTGACCGTGCTCGACCTGGCAAGGCAGAGGTGATCTAGCCGGAGGGGGTACGCCATCGCGACCGCAACGCTCGATGCTCTCGTGGAGGATATGAAGGGGCGCCTGGTCGAATGGAGGCGACACCTTCATCATAACCCCGAGGTCTCCTTCCACGAGGAGCAGACGGCCCGGTTCGTCCGCGAGACGCTCGAGTCCTTCGGGGGGTTGGAGATCTCCCGTCCGACGGAGAACAGCGTCGTCGCCCGCCTCGTCGGAGAGAGGCCGGGCCGCACCCTCGCCCTCCGCGCGGACATCGACGCACTGCCGATAAC
>JALZNL010000319.1 GCA_030857715.1 Actinomycetota bacterium
CAAAGCCGCGCTGCAAATCTTCACGCTTGAAAGTAGTGGAGCCTAGATTTTCCAGGTCGAGATCCATCTCCTCCGCTACGACTTCGACCAACTGGGCGATCAGACGGTTCGGCCTCTCGTGCCTACCGGAGACAACCATGATCTCCAATACCCCCCGATCGTAAGCGAAACGCGGCGAACTGCTGTCCAGGTGATCCGCGAGCAGGTGCTCGTAGGTCTCCCAGCTTATGTTGTGAAGAACAGTCCTTTGCTCTGAAGGAGTCTTTACCGTTTCCATCGAACACTCTTTTCGGCGCCCACGCTGTGATTCTATAGCGTGCCGAGGATAAAGAAAGAGGAGCCGGATCTCTCCGGCCCCTCGAAAACCGTGCTCGTGGTCTGTGCTGCTAGGCGTTGATGTAGCCGTTCGGGTTGGCCGTTTCAGCCGGCAATGTTGCTCCGCGCCCACTCGCGTACGCGGCGCATCCAGGTCACGATATCTAGTGAGGAGCTTTCCTCGATGAAACCGGAGAGGGCTTCGCCCGTGATAGGGGGTAGGGTCCTACTTCCTGCGACCTCGACGTACTCTTCGCCACGCAGCCTGAAGATCTCCAGCTTTTCGCCGTCGTGGCGCCAAATCTCAGGGATGCTTGCTCGGGCGTAGATTGGGAACTTGTCGAGAGAGGGGCTCGTGATGTCCACTTCTACGACCAGATCCGGCGGCGGGTCCAGGCCCAAATCTATCCTAGGTTTGCCACGAACACGCTCCGCGTTCTGGACATAGAAACAGGCGTCGGGCTCGAAGCCGCGTTCGAGATCCTCGCGGTCGAAGGTCGTTGACCCCGCACCGTACAGATCGACGCCAGCCTCCTCCGCGAATACAGCGACGAGCAGCCCGATATAGTAGGCGATACTCTCGTGCTCCGTGGAAGGGCTCATGATCTCCAGTTCCCCACGGTCGTAGGCGAACCGCGGTACGCGGCTCTCCCCACGCTCCTTCATCAGGCGTTCGTAAGTCTCCCAACTCGTGTTGTGCAGGATGACCCTGTGTTCGGCCGGACTCTTCACCGTCTCCATCTACGACCTCTCCGAATCGCTCTCGACGAATTATAGCGTTGCACCACAGAACGCAGATAGAAGGGGACCGGGATTTCCCGGTCCCCTTCGGTCCGCCCTCGTTGTCGGCGCTGCTAGGCGTTGATGTAGCCGTTCGGGTTGAGGACGTACTTCTTGGCCGCGCCCTTGTCGAAGTCCTTATAGCCCTCGGGGGCCCCATCAAGGGTGACGACCGTGGCGTTGACGGCATCGGCGATGTGAGCCTTGTCGTGCAGGATGCTCATCATCAGACCGCGGTTGTACTTCTTGACCGGGCACTGGCCGGTGTAGAAGGCGTGGCTCTTGGCCCAACCGAGACCGAACCGGATCTTGAGCGTACCCTCCTGGGCTTCGGGATCAGCCGCGCCAGGGTCGCCGGTCACGTACAGGCCAGGAATGCCGAGTGCGCCGCCCGCACGGGTGATGGTCTGGACCTGGTTCAGGACCACGGCAGGAGCCTCTTCGCCGCCCTTGCCCGAGGCCTCGAAGCCAACGGCGTCTACCGCGGAGTCGACCTCGGGTACGCCGAGGATCTCGGCGATCTGGTCCGGTAGCTCCGCGTCCTCGCCGACGTTGACGGTCTCGCACCCAAAGGAACGAGCCTGCGCGAGCCTATCCTCGTTGAGGTCGCCGACGATGACGGCGGCAGCGCCGAGTAGCTGTGCCGAGTAGGCAGCAGCAAGCCCGACAGGTCCTGCGCCCGCGACGTAGACCGTAGATCCCGTCGTCGTTCCTGCCGTATAGGCGCCGTGGTATCCGGTCGGGAAGATGTCCGAGAGCATGGTTAGGTCCAGGATCTTCTCCAGCGCCTGATCCCTATCCGGGAACTTGAGCAGGTTGAAGTCGGCGAAAGGCACCATGACGTACTCGGCCTGCCCGCCGGTCCAGCCGCCCATGTCCACGTAGCCGTAGGCCGAGCCGGCGCGGGCCGGGTTCACGTTCAGGCAGACGCCGGTCTTGCCTTCGTTGCAGTTGCGGCAACGTCCGCAGGCGATGTTGAAAGGCACGGAGCAGATGTCGCCCTCGTTGATGAACTGGACGTCGTTGCCTTTCTCGACGACCTCGCCCGTGATCTCATGCCCCAGAGTCTGCCCGACAGGTGCCGTCGTCCTTCCGCGCACCATGTGCTGGTCGGAGCCACAGATGTTGGTGGCGACGATCCTGAGGATGACGGCGTGCGGGGCTTCGTTTGTCATCCCCATCGCATCCGCTACCTCACCAGGAACCTCTAGCTTCGGGTACTCGATGTCCTCTACAGCTACCTCGCCGGGCCCCTTGTAGACCACTACCCTGTTGTCAGCCATTAGCTGAAACTCTCCTTTCCCTCTAGCCTGAGACGATCAAATGCAGTAATATCCTATTCCCGCTCGACCGCGCCGCCAAACTGCCTCTGCAGGCGCGGGGGCGCATCTCAGATGTCCAGACAAGCTCCTTTCCCCCGAAACTCACTCTCATCAATGTACCATATGTTGCGTATTGGTGCAAGAACGAGCCTACATATACGGGTGGCCGACACACCTGCACGAGAGTTTGGGTCGTGGTTTCGTGACAGGGTGAATAAGGTTAGAATCAGGGAGGGGTAACCCGGACAATCATATCCTTGGTGTAGAAGGGGTCAGGTATGCTCTTCAAGCTCACGGAGAAAGACGGTCTCTGGAAGAAGATCCGGAACCACGTAGGCACTACGGTCAAACACCCCGTAAGCCCGGCGACCCGCGACATCCGCTCACGCCTCTCTGACGATGGCGTGGGGAAGACGGTCAGCGTCTGTCCCTACTGCGCGGTCGGCTGCTCGACGCTCGTCTACCATAGAGACGGACGCATCATAGACATAGAGGGCAACCCTGATAGCCCCATAAACGCAGGCACACTCTGTCCGAAGGGCTCGGCCACCTTCGGGCTGCACGTCTCGCCTTACCGCTGGACGAAGGTCCGCTACCGCAGGCCGTATTCGGGCGAGTGGGAGGACCTCTCGCTCGACGAGGCGATGGGCATGATCGCCGAGAGGGTCAAGAAGACCAGGGAGGAGACCTGGGAAGCGAAGGACGCCGAAGGCAATAAGCTCAACCGCTCGATGGCCGTTGCCTCCATCGGCGGCGCCACGATAGACAACGAGGAGAACTACCTCATAACCAAGCTCTTCCACTCTTTAGGGTTCGTGCGAATTACGAACCAGGCACGAATATGACACAGTTCCACGGTGCCCGGTCTGGGCATCACGTACGGTAGGGGCGGCGCCACCTCCAACCTCCAGGATCTGCAGAACGCTGACTGCATCCTGATCGAAGGCTCCAACATGGCAGAGGCCCACCCTGTAGGCTTCAGGCACCCCATGATCGCCAAGAAGAAGGGCGCGAAGCTCATCCACGTCGATCCGCGCTTCACGCGCACCTCGGCGATGTGCGACATCTACGCCCCCATCCGGCCTGGCACCGACATCGCGTTTTTGGGTGGCCTCATAAACTACGTCCTGGAGAACGAGCGGTACTTCGAGGAGTACGTAAAGATCTACACCAACGCGGCTACGATCATCACCGAGGACTTCGAGGACGCGGGCGCCTCGGGCCTATTCTCTGGCTGGGACGGGGAGAACAGGCAGTACGACCCGTCGAGCTGGCGCTATGAGGGGATGCCGATAGACTACGCCTCCGTCGGTGGAAGCCAGGGCAGGGTCGTCGGCGAGGCGGGTGAGGGCGAGAGTGGGGAGATGCGCCCTGGCATGCCTCGCCCGACCGACATGACGCTCCAGGACCCGCGCTGCGTGTTCCAGATCCTCAAGCGACACTTCGCCAAATACACGCCGGAGATGGTCGAGCGCGTTAGCGGTTGCCCGAAGGAGGCGTTCCTCGAGGTCGCGAAGACCCTGTCCGATAACTCGGGGCGCGAGAAGACCTCGTC
>JALZNL010000320.1 GCA_030857715.1 Actinomycetota bacterium
CACCGGGGTCGCGTTCGCGCTGACGAAGAACCGACTCACCGCCGATTTCGGCGCCGCTGAACAGGTCGCCGGGATCGTCACGAAGGCGGTCGCCGAAGGCTAGCGGGAAGGAGGCGCCGCGGGCGACGCGACGGTAACCACCATACGAAAGGAAGACGCGTAATGGAATGGAAGCTCGAGTTGGTCCCGATCCCCGTCTCCGACGTGGACCGCGCGAAAACCTTCTACAACGAGAAGGCCGGGTTCAATGTGGACCTTGACCACAGGGGCGGCGACGAGTTTCGAGTAGTGCAGCTCACGCCCCCGGGGTCGGCGTGCTCGATCGCGATAGGGACCGGGATCGTCGATACGCCGCCGGGCTCC
Source organism: Actinomycetota bacterium (assembly GCA_030857715.1). Next base: position 364 of record JALZNL010000320.1, read on the forward strand.
GTTCAGGGCCTCCATCTGGTCGTCCCGGACATCGACGCGGCGCGCGCGGAGCTCTCAGGGCGGGGGGTCGAGGTCAGCGAAGTCCGGCATTTCGACGGTCGCGACTGGAAACCCGGCGGAGCCGGAGACTGGAACTCGTACGTCTTCTTCAGCGATCCGGACGGCAACGGCTGGGCCCTTCAGCAGATGCCCGGTCGCGAGTAGGCCATCGAAAGGAGAACGAACATGGGGAAAGTAGCTACCGGGCTCTCGATGTCGCTGGACGGCTTTATCGCAGGTCCAAACGACGGCCCCGAGCAGCCGCTGGGTGACGGCGGCGAGCGGCTCTTCGCGTGGTACTCCGGCGGCGACACCGAATACGGGCTGCCGGGCACCGAGATGGTGTTCGAGGTCTCGCCGCAGAGCGCCGAGCTCCTTCGGGAGGCGCACGCCAGGATGGGGGCGTTCGTGACGGGACGGAGGACGTTCGACATCGCCAACGGGTGGGGCGGCAGCCCACCCCTGGGCGTGCCGACCTTCGTCGTCACACATACAGTCCCCCGGGAATGGATCTACGAAGGATCGCCGTTCACGTTCGTCACGGACGGCGTCGAGAGCGCCGTCGAGAGAGCGAGGGCGGTCGAGGGCGATAAGGACGTCGCCGTGGGTGCCGCCAGTATCGCGCAGCAGTGCATCAGGGTCGAACTCCTCGACGAGATACACGTAGACCTGGTGCCCGTGCTGCTGGGGGACGGCGTCCGTTTGTTCGAGCGCCTGGGCACGGGGCAGATCGAACTGGAGAGCCCCCGGGTGGTCGAGGGCGCCGGGGTAACGCACCTTACCTTCCGCGTCGTCAAGTAACCACGAGAGGAGGACCCGCATGAACGGCATTACTCATGGACCGGGCACGAGGCGACCCAGGGCCAGGTAGGCAGGACTTGGTGAGCGGAAAGGGGACGACATGAATGGTGACCGCGAGGGCAACTACGCTTCGGTAAACGGTCTGAACATGTACTACGAGAGCCACGGCACGGGACAGCCGCTGGTCCTGCTGCACGGCGCCTACATGACGATCGACGCTATGGGGGAGATCTTGCCGTCCCTCGCCGGGGCCCGGCGGGTCGTCGCCGTCGAGTTGCAGGGGCACGGGCGTACGGCCGACATAGATCGCCCGCTGGGCCACGAGCAGATGGCGGACGACGTCGCCGCCCTGCTGCGGCACCTGGACATCGAAGGCGCCGACGTCTTCGGCTTCAGCATGGGGGGCGGCGTCGCCCTTCAGGTCGCCATCAGGCACCCTGAGGTGGTGCGCAAGCTGGTTGTCGCCTCGGCCTCCTACACGAGTGACGGTATGCAGCCCGAGCTGCACGGTATGGTCCCGAGCATCACGCCCGAGATGTTCGCCGGGTCTCCGATCGAAGCGGCCTACCTCGAGGTCGCGCCAAACCCTGGGGATTTCCCCAGGTTGGTCGCCAAGCTGAAGCAACTCGACATGGAGCCCTTTGCCTGGCCGCCGGAGGACATTCGGGGGATCTCGGCGCCTACCCTGCTCATCATCGGTGATTCCGATGCCATCCGCCTCGAGCACGCCGTCGAGCTGTTCCGGTTGCTCGGTGGCGGCGTGATGGGGGACCTGGCCGGCCTCCCGAAGTCCCAACTCGCGGTGCTCCCGGGCACTACGCACTTCGTCCCCCCGGGCAGCGGGGTCCTGGACCGCGCCGATTGGCTGCTGTCGATAATTCCACCGTTCCTCGACGCGCCCATGCCGGAGGCGGTGGAGGAGTAAACGCCCACCAACGATAAAGGAGGGTCCTATGGGAAAAGTGCTGCTGGACATGGCCGTGTCGCTCGATGGTTTCATCGCCGGCCTGAACGACGAAGACACAGGACTCCATGACTGGTTCTTTTCGCCATCCGGCAGCGTGAGCGCTGGGGACGCCAGGGTCATCGAGGAGTCCGTCAATACAACGGGGGCGATCTTGATAGGTAGGCGAGCGTATGACCTTGGAGACAGGGTGGATGGGTTTGTGGACACCCCATACAAGGTAGAGCATTTCGTACTCACCCACGATGCTCCGGAGAGGGTCGCCAGTGGAGAGACGGCGTTCACCTTCGTCACCGACGGTATCGACAGCGCCCTCGAACAGGCCCGTGCAGCCGCGGGCGACAGGAACGTCGCCGTAGGAGGTGGCGCGAGCGTCGCTCAGCAGGCTCTAAGTACCGGGCTCGTGGACGAAGTGCAGATTCATCTGGCGCCCGTACTGCTCGGCGGAGGTATCCGGCTGTTCGAGCATTCGGGGTCCGGGAAGATCAAACTAGAAAGAACCAGGGTGGTCGAGTCCCCGTTCGCAACGCATCTCAGGTTCCGCGTAATAAAGGAGGATTGACGTGAGGAAAGTGGTCGTATCGGAGTTCGTGTCGCTGGACGGCGTGATGGAGGACCCGAGCTGGACCTTCCAATTCCCGAGCGAGGATCGGGATCAGTACAAGTTCGACGAGCTGGCCGCCGCCGACGCCTTGCTCCTGGGTAGAAAGACCTACGAGGGCTTCGCCGCCGCCTGGCCCCAGATGGAGGAGCAGACGGGCGAGTACGGCGCCTGGATGAACGGCTACCCCAAGTACGTCGTATCGACGACGCTGGAAGAGTCCCTCGAGTGGAACAACTCGACCCTGATCGAGGGCAACGTCGCTGAAGAAGTATCCAGGCTGAAGGAGCAAGACGGCAAGGACATCCTGGTCTTCGGCAGCGCCGCGCTGGTCAACACGCTGGTGGAGCAAGATCTCGTGGACGAGTACCGGCTCATGGTCTTCCCTGTTGTGGTTGGTAGCGGAAAACGTCTCTTCGCGGATGGGATCGACAAGAAGGTCCTGATGCTCGTGGAGACAAAGACGTTCGGTTCCGGCGCCATCGTGCTCACCTACCGGCCGGCATAGAGGGAAGCGAAGGGATAGACGGAGGTGGGACGCGCCCGCGACGATTCCTGGCAGGAGAACGCATGCCCCGACAGATGACCGAAAAAGAGCGTCAAGAATTCCTCGCCGAACCCCACGTCGCCGTGCTGAGCGTCGCCAGCGGCGCTGACCGGCCGCCACACACCACACCGGTCTGGTACGCCTACGAGCCGGGCGGGGACGTAACCTTCTTCACCGGGACCCAGGGCCGCAAGTCCCGAAAGTCGAGCCTCATCCGGAGGGCGGGCGTCTTGAGCCTGACGGTCCAACAGGAGGAGTTCCCGTACAGGTACGTCACAGTCGAGGGCACCGTCGTCGGGGAGGACCGTCCGCCGTCCGCGGAGCAGGTGCTCGCCGGCGCCCGCCGGTACATGCCCGAGGAACACGCGCAGGGGTTCGTCGCGGCGGAGTTCGGGCACCCCACGCCCGAGTTCGTGCTGTTCACGGTCCGGCCGGACCGCTGGCTGACCTTCGACTTCGCCGACGAGGCGGGGTAGTGTCCTACACTGGGCGGCGGGAGTGGACCGGGCCGCGGTCGGACTGCCGGCGAAAAGATCACGAGCAGGGTGAGAGGCGGAGCAGGGCATGAAGGACGACCGCAGGCGCTGGCTGGCGCTGCTGCTGGTGTGCGCGGCGCAGCTCATGATCGTGCTGGACGGGACGATCGT
>JALZNL010000321.1 GCA_030857715.1 Actinomycetota bacterium
ACAAGGGTGCCACTCTCTTCATCTTGCCGGGCGGCTTACAAGACCGCGGTAGCCGCATCGTATTCCGGGGGCCGGATCTCGAGCCGGTTGCCCAGCGCTTCCTTCAGATCGTTCGTCCTCTTTGAGAGGTCGTCTTGCTCCCGCCGTACCTCGTCTTCGGCCAGGTAGGTTTGTGATCTCCTCCGCCGGGTGACCTTCCCTCGAATGCGTCGTGCCGGCAGCGCCTGTTACGCTTTCGACCCTTGCCACCTGCTCGTCCGGCAACCGCCATGCATCTCTGCGGTTGCTTTCCCACGAACGACTCGAACCAGATGCAGCCCGGAGCCGGTCTTCTGCAGAGGTCGGCGGTAGCCCGACCGGATGAAGCCGTGTTCTCCGAACCGTTCGTGGCCAGCACGACGGTGGTCGGAAAATCTTTCACGTAAACTTTCTCCGGGGTCGCCCTACCTTCGGCGGGCGGCGCGGCACCTCGTGGGTGATACGGCAGCGGGGCGAGGGCGACGCGCGGTGTAGAAAGCCGCCCACGTGACGCACAACAGGCCCGCGACTATCTCGTAACCCATGACTATTTCCTCCGGTTACGGTTCTCTTTTCGGATATGTCTCACCTTGACTGCCCGGGCGTCGCTCACGCGGTCTGGCGGTTGACCAGGTTGTAGAGGAAGAGCAGCACGACGGCCCCGAACGTGGCGACGACGATAGACCAGACGTTGAACCCCGTCGCGCCCGTGCCGCCGATGAGCCCGGCCAGAAAGCCCCCGATCGAGGCGCCGGCCATTCCCAGGATCGTGGTTACGACGAGGCCGCCGGGTCCCGAGCCCGGCACTATCCACCGTGCCAGGAGCCCGGCTATGAGCCCGACCACAACCCAGGATACGAGTCCCATCTTTCTCCTCTCGATCTCCGAAGCTTCATCTTTTCGATCCTTATTCTGATCTCCGGGCATGAGAACGGTCTTTGCGGATCATGAGAGTTTCCACAGAAAGGCCAGGCGACCGTGGAAGGTTAGTAGAATGAGTGCCATGGGACGGCGGAGATGATGCGGATACTCGTAATCGAAGACGAGGTGCGGCTTGCGCGCCTGATCTCGCGGGTGCTCAAGGAAGAGGGCTATCTCCCCGAGACGGCGGAGAGCGGTAGGACCGGCCTGGCTTTGGCCCTGGCCGAAGACTTCGGCCTCCTAATCGTGGACTGGATGCTCCCTGACCTCGACGGCGTCGAGGTGATCCGCCGGTTGCGCGCGGCGGAGATGAGCGTCCCTGTCCTGATGCTGACGGCCCGCACCCAGATCGAGGACCGTGTCGAGGGCCTGGACGCCGGCGCCGACGACTACCTGCCCAAGCCTTTCGCCTTCCCGGAACTGCTCGCCAGGGTGCGGGCTCTCTCGCGGTGGCCGCGCGACGGGAAGCAATCCGACCCGGTCCTGGCCGCTGGCGACGTGACGCTCGACCCGCACCGCCACGTCGTCTGGCGCGGCCAAGAACGCATAGACCTGAGCGCGCGAGAGTTCGCCCTCCTCGCCACGCTGCTCAGGCGCCCGGGGCAGGTCTTCACCCGTTCGGTACTGCTCGATACCGTGTGGAGCGGCTCTGCCGACGTCTACACCAACGTTGTGGACCTCTACGTCTCCTACCTGCGCAAGAAGCTCGACAGGAAGGGGGAACCCTCCCGCATCCGTACGGTGCGCGGCTCGGGCTACACCTTCGATTCCCGGCCGGGGCGTTAGCCGGGACGTTGAACGAGAACCGCGTCCGCGTCCGGCTCACGATCGGCTACGTGGGCGTCTTCGCGCTTATGTTCCTCCTTCTGGGGCTCGTGGCCGTATTTGGCTTTTCCAGGGCGCTCGTCATCCAGCAGGACGAACTCCTCACCCAGGAGGCCAGGAACACGACGAAGAACCTCCTGGAGGGCGGCGAGACCGAACTGCTCGCCACGGAGTCCGACGAGTTCGGCTGGATAGCGCTCGAACCTGACGGCGACGTCATGGGCTGGAACTGGACCACCAGACCCCTGGGCCTCCCGGATGACGATCTGTTCGAAGAAACCCTTCAAGAAGAGGAGATCCTCTCGGACACGGTTCGGGGCAAGGACGGCGCCGCGCGGGTGGTGAGCATGCCCATGTACGACGACTCGGACGAGCTGGTCGGGGTGATGCAGTACGCTAGGTCTTTGCAGAGGGTCAGGAGCACGGTCAACGAGCTCGTCCTCGTCTTCTTGCCGCTTGGGATCGGGGGCCTGGGCCTTGCCGCCATCGGCGGCGCCTACATGGCCGGGTGGGCCAGGAGGCCGGTGCGGGAGGCCTTCGAGCGGCAGCGTGCGTTTATCGCGGACGCCTCCCACGAGCTCAAGACGCCGCTCACCCTGATCCGGGCAGACACCGAGGTGTTGCGGCGTGGTCTGGACGACCCCGACGACAGGGAGCTCACGGACGACGTGCTCGTCGAGACCGACAGGATGAGCAACATCCTCTCCGACCTGCTCCTCACCGCCAGGCTCGACGCCGGCAAGCTCCTCGTGGACGAGGAAGAATTCGACCTGGTGCCCGTGATCCTGGACGCCACGGACCGCTTCGGGAAGCAGGCCGCTTCCAGGAAGCTACGGTTGGAGATCGACGAACCCCCGGACGGGCTCCTGGCCCGCGGCGACCCGTCCCGCACGGGACAGATCCTCGGCGTGCTCCTCGACAACGCCCTCGCCCACACGCCGCCGGAGAGCGGCGTCACCCTGGCCGCTCGCCCGAGAGACGGCCTGGTCGAGACCGTGGTTTCGGACACCGGACCCGGCATTCCCCCTGAACACCTGTCCCGCGTCTTCGAGCGCTTCTACCGGGTAGATAAGGCCAGGAGCCGCGCAGGCGGCGGGACGGGCCTCGGCCTCTCCATCGCCCGCGACCTCGCCCGCGCGCAGGGAGGGGAGCTTCGGGCTGAGAACGCCGAAGGGGGAGGAGCGGCTTTCCGCCTCAGCCTGCCCCGGACGAGAGAGGCCCCTCGCGCCAAACGTTGATCTCCCCCCTCTAGGGCCACACGGTGGCCCGGGGATGGGATCTCCTCGCGTGCCCGGTAATCTTCCTACCGCGGGAGATCCGGGCCCGGCGTCTCACGGAGCCTAGAAGGTGCTCGACGAAGTCCCCCTTCTCCACGCCGACCAGCTCCGACAACGCGCGGCCGTCGAGGTCCGGCACGGGGTCCAACAGGACCCGGCCGACGCCCGCACAAGGGCCGAGCAGCACGGAAACGAGCTCGCCAACCACCGTCTCCCGGACGCGCCAGCGTCCCCGCCCCGGCCCGAGATCGAGGTACATCGCGGCCTCATCCGCGAAGCTGAACACCGGCAGGGCGGGCCTCTGCCCCGCAAGGTCCGTTGTCAGAACGTCCATGCGTCCGGCCTCGATCTTCGAGATCAGCCAGAACGTTTGTGGTGGTAACTTCTTCATGGAATCCTCTTTCCGCCGGCGTCCCCGAACTCTGGCCAACACCTTTCGTCGTCTGGTCCGGTCGCGCTGTTCCTTTGCGCGCCTACGTTAGCGGGGCACCGCGCCCGGTGTTGGTCTCGTCGGGCCGGTCCTCGGCGCGTGGGGAGCGGCGGAAGGGTATGCCCTCGAGGTCGAGGTCGTGGCGCATGCGCCCTCGTGTGCTCTCGGCGACCTTGGGATCGGCCAGCATCCGCCGTACCTCCTCTTCCGTGGCCATCCGGCGCACGTACTCGTCCTGGACCACCTCCTGCAGGCGTGCCCCGTTTTGCAAGCGGTGCACGACGTACTGGAGCACCCTCTCCTCGCGGGCCGTGCGGCGGCGACCGCCGAAGAGCCGGGACCAGAGAGACTTCCACTTCTCCAACACGAGATCCTCCTTCGTCGGGTACTCTCTGCCGGACCCTGCCTCTGTCTCCTACTGTGAGTATTGTGAGATGCGGGCGTGTGAGCCGGGTGTGGGAAAGGTGAGAATCTGGACAGAAA
>JALZNL010000322.1 GCA_030857715.1 Actinomycetota bacterium
CTACAGGGAGCCTACAACGCGGCAAGATCGGCCCGGTTTGAGCATGGGCAATCCCCCGAGTAGCTAAGGTTAAGAGAATGGGAGAGACTAGCTCCCCTCGACAGACAAGAGGCGTTGGTTAGCTGCGGCGCACGATCCCGAAAGCCATGACGCCCGAACCCACGAGCAAGGCCAGCGATGCGAGAGCCATCACGGAGACGGGGCCGCCAGTCTCCGGCAACGGTGATGCCGAAGCCGAGGCGCTTGCGGTCGGGGAAGCTGTTGGGCTTGCGGTGGGACTAGCATCAGGACCGAAACTTACGTCGGGCAGGTCGCTCGCCTGACAACCGTCCGGGGTTTCCCTCGGAAAGTTAGGGTCGGGGCAAGGGTCAGCCGAAGGGGATGCGGAGGCCGGAGGATCGATGCCGAACTCAGCGTAACATTCCTCGGACTGTCCGAAGCACGGGTTGCCCTCCCCCGCGGGGGGTGACGCACTGGCGCTCTGAGCCATCGCCGGTGCGCCCAACACCAAAGCCAGCACCATGCTCAACGCCGCCAACAGCAACACTTTCCTCAAGGTTCCTCTCTCGATAGATTTCCCCTCCGATAGTCATGTTAGGCACGAGGTGTCGTCTGGGTCAAGGGCGGTCGAGGTTCGCGCAGTTGGGTGAATAGGCTATTTCTTGCTCTCCGGGTATCGCGGAACGTCGAGGTGGTCGAAAGCGAAGCTCTGGGCGGGCCCGGCAGGATTCGAACCTGCGACACACGGCCCCGGAAACCGTTGCTCTATCCCCTGAGCTACGGGCCCGCGTAAAGAGAACCGCCCACGGATGTTACCCTACCGGCACCGCCGCTTCAATCGGGCGTTCGGAGGCGTTTGCAATCGTGCGGGCGATGTATAAACTACGCCGCACCCGATATGTACGCGGTGATCTCCGACATCCACGGTAACTTCGAGGCGCTCGAGGCCGTCCTGCGGGACATGCCAAACGATGTCGAGACGGTGTATTGCCTCGGGGACGTTATCGGCTACGGCGCGAGCCCGAACGAGTGCTGCGACGCCGTTAGAAAGCTCGGGATGCCCACGATCACGGGCAACCACGACCTGGCCGTGACGGACCTTTCCACCGACCTCAACTGGTTCAACCCCGTGGCCGCCGCCGCCGTGATGTGGACGCGCGAGCGGTTGACGGAGGAGAACGCGGAGTTTTTGCGTTCCCGCCCGCGTATGATGCAGACCCGCGAAGCGCTCTTCGTGCACGGCTCGGTGCGCGACCCGGACGAGTACATCATAAACAGCATCTCCGCCCAGGAGAACCTGGCGGTTCTTATGGAGGAGTACCCGAACGTCCCCGTCTGCTTCTACGGCCACACGCACGTAAAGGCCGTGGCGCCCTCGCCAAACGGCGCGATGAACGGGGGGCACACGCTGGACCTGAGGTCCGGTGGACCCTACCTCGTCAACCCCGGCTCCGTGGGCCAGCCGCGCGACGGCGACACCTTCGCCTCGTACGTTCTCGCCGACGAGGGGCGCATCGTCTACCGCTTCGTCGAGTACGACATACCGAAGGCGCAGACCAAGATCCGGGCCGCAGGCCTCCCCGAAATGCTCGCCGACCGCCTCGCCGTCGGGCGCTAGAAAACGGAACCCCGGGGCGTGCATCCCGCCTTCCCCAGACTCTTCACCGTCCAGGAGGCGAACGACCTCCTTCCCAGGCTCAACGATCTCCTTGAAGACGTCTCCGCTTATCGCGACGCCATGCGCGAGAAGGCGCCGCACATGGAGCCGATACTGCGGGCGGCGGGAACGAACGGCGGCGGGAAGGTCGGCTCCGAGTACGGTGTCGAGGCGTACCGGCTCTACCTGGCCATAGAATCCATCAGGGAGCTCGGTGTGCTCCTCAAAGATCTGGACACGGGGCTGCTGGACTTCCCGCACGAGCGGGACGGACGGGTCGTCTTTCTGTGCTGGCACCCGCCCGAGGAGAGCGTCGCATTCTGGCATGAGATCGAGGCCGGCTACCCCGGCCGCCAGCCGCTGTAGAAGCCCGTGCGGATAGTCCTCCAGAGGGTCAAGAGCGCCTCCGTCGCGGTAGACGGGGAGAAGATCTCCGAGATAGGACCGGGCCTGCTCCTGCTGGTCGGCGTCGCCACCGGGGACGGCGAGACAGAAGCCGACTGGCTGGCGAAGAAGGTCGCCGGCCTGCGCGTCGTGGCCGACGAAGAGGGCAGGATGAACCGGAGCGTGGTTGAGTCCGGCGGCGAGGTCCTTGCCGTCTCCCAGTTCACCCTCCTCGGAGACGCTAGAAAGGGCCGCCGCCCGAGCTTCGTCAGGGCCGCGCCTCCGGAGGTGGCGGAGCCGCTCTTCGATCTGTTCTGCGAGAGGCTGCGCGGGGCTGGCGTCGGTACCGTGAAGACCGGACGTTTCGGGGCGATGATGGACGTGGCGCTGGTGAACGACGGGCCGGTGACGATCTTGTTGGAGAGATAGGTTGTAGCACGCCGGATTCGCCAGCTCTCAGCACGCTTCGCTGTCAGCACAAAGCGGCCTTCGGCCTCCGCCTGTCAGCTTTTTGACCGTTGGGGGGCCGCCCGGCCTCGGTTGCGTTTGGCGTCGCGTGGGGACACGACGGGCGATTTGTGGGGGGAGTTTGTAGCGTGGTCGGGTTTTGAAACCCGCCCCTATGGGGCCGGCGGGATGGGCCGACAGGTTCGGTCGTGGGCGGTTCGTCCGTTGGGCGCGCGGGGGCGTCCTCCACCGTTCGGCTGGGAGTCTCCGGAGGAAACGTGCTGAGAGCGGAGGCAAAGCCGGAGCGGGCTGACAAGCCGCGAAGCGACGTGCTAACGCGAAGCGTTTCGCCAGTCGCTATGCCCACCTTCGTGGCGGCGGAGCTCGCCGTCGCGTACCTCGACGGTCGTGTCGGAGAGGCGGTCGAGGAAGTAGCGGTCGTGGGAGACAAAGACGACGGTGCCGGGGAAGCGTTCGAGCTCGGCTTCCAGGATCTCCATGGAGGCTATGTCGAGGTGGTTTGTCGGCTCGTCGAGGACGAGGAAATTTGGTTCCTTGAGCATCAGGAGCAGGAACTCCAGGCGGGTGCGTTCGCCGCCGCTTAAGGAATCCGCGGGGGAGCGGGCCTGCTCGTAGCGGAAGAGGAAGCGGCCGAGAAGCCTCACGGCGTCGCCCTCGTAGATGGGTTTGGTGTCGCGCACGAGGCTTAAAGGTGTGGCGTCGGGGGTCGGGGCGTGGTCCTGGGGGAGGTAGCCGGTGTTTATGGAAGGACCGATCCAGCGCGTTCCTTCTGTCGGCGCGAGCTCTCCGGCAAGGACCTTCGCGAGGACGCTCTTGCCGGCGCCGTTCGGGCCGACGACGCCGACGCGCTCGCCGCGGGAGACGGTCAGTTCGGCCCCGATCAGGACGGGCTCGTCCCCGAAGGCGACGCCCACGTCGAGAAGCTCCACCACCTTCTGACCGCCCCGGACGCCCTCGCGGAAGCTCAGCCCGATCCTACGCCGCTCCAACACCGGCTTCTCGACCTTGTCCATGCCCTCGATCTGACGCTGTTTTACCCGCGCCTGTTTGGCGTGCCGCTCATTCTCGGTGTTGTGCGCCCACTGCTTGAAGCGCCGGATGGCCTCCTCCAACCGGGCTATCTCCTTCTGCTGGGTGACGTAGAGCTGCTGCTGGCGCTTCTGCTCCAGCTCCCGCGCCAGCGCGTAGGCCGAGTAGTTGCCGGGCCACACCCTGGTCTTTCCGTTCTCCAGCTCGACGATCTCGGTGGCCGTCTCGTCGAGCAGGTAGCGGTCGTGGGACACGGTCACGACGGCGCCGTCGAAGGACCGGACGATGGCCTCGAGCCGCTCCCGCCGCCCCGAGTCGAGGTGGCTCTCGGGCTCGTCGAGGAGCAGGACGTCGGGAAGACCCATGAGGCAGGCCGCGAGGACCGCGAGCTTGCGCTGTCCCCCGCTC
>JALZNL010000323.1 GCA_030857715.1 Actinomycetota bacterium
CTGATACTCTCGACCCTCATAGACGGCGACGCCCGGAACATCGCCGCCATGTACGCCGCCATGATTCGAGAGGTCCTGGAGAGCGGCAATCCTCTTTCTTCTCCCTGCGCCCTCATAAGCGGCGGGGAGGCGACCGTGGCCGTGCGCGGCGACGGCACCGGCGGTCCCAACCAGGAGTTCGCCCTGGCGCTCGCCGTGGAACTCGAAGGCGTCGAGCGGTGGGCCGCGTTCGCCATCGACACGGATGGAAACGACGGCCCCACCGACGCGGCGGGCGGAGTGGTAGACGGGACGACGGCGCAAAAGATCCGCGAGGACGGCGTAGATCCCGGAGAGGCTCTGGCGAACAACGACGCCTACACGGCGCTCGAAACGGCCTCGGCGCTGGTGGTTACCGGCCCCACCGGCACCAACGTAAACGACCTGCGGGTGGCGCTGATCGGATGACTTCACTAATATACGTTGCATCCGTTAAACGAGTTCTGGGGAGGTGGGACCGGACGATTTGACGCAGAGGCGATGGCCGTGTGGGGAAAGTTACGGATATAGGAGGGAAATTCATTGGATAATCTCGTGCTTTTGAGTCTACTGGCGCTCGCGCCGATCCTGACGATAGGTGTCTTGCTCGTAGGTTTTCGGTGGCCGGCGATCTGGGCCATGCCGGTCGGGTATGTCGTGGTGGTGATCATCGGCCTCGTGGTGTGGCGGATGAGCCTCCTGAGCATCGCGGCCTCGACCGTGCAGGGCCTGCTCATAGCGATCTCCATCCTCTACATAGTCTTCGGGGCGCTCCTGCTGCTGGCGACCCTGAGCGAGAGCGGGGCGGTGGATACGATCCGGGCGAGCTTCACGGACATCAGCGCGGACCGCCGCGTGCAGGCCATTATCATCGCCTGGCTGTTCGGTAGCTTCATAGAGGGGGCCGCCGGCTTCGGAACCCCCGCGGCGGTAGCCGCTCCGCTGCTCCTGGTCCTGGGTTTCCCGGCCATGGCGGCGGTGATGACGGGGTTAATCATCCAGAGCACGCCGGTCAGCTTCGGGGCCGCGGGGACCCCACTGCTCATCGGGGTTACCGAAGGTCTCACGGGCGCCGCGCCGGTCGACAGCTACCTCTCCGAGCGGAGCCTGGAGCTGTCGCAGTACGTAAACGACACCATAACCCTGCGGGTAGCCCTGATCCACGCCATCTGCGGAACGCTCATACCGCTGATCTTGGCGTGCATGATCACCGGCTTCTTCGGCCACAACCGTAACTTCGGCGAGGGCCTCGGGGTCTGGAAGTTCGCCCTGTTCGCGGCCTTCTCCATGACCATCCCGTACGTGCTCTTCGCCGCCTTTCTCGGACCCGAGTTCCCGTCGCTTCTGGGCGGGCTGGTCGGGCTCGCCATAGTCGTCTTCACCGCCCGAAGAGGCTTTCTGCTTCCTCAAGAGACCTGGGACTTCGGTCCCCGCTCGGAGTGGGAGGAGGACTGGATGGGCAACGTCGACCCCGAGGACCTCTCCTCCGAAGTCGGGCACGAGCGGATGAGCCAGGTGAGGGCGTGGGCCCCCTACGTCTTGGTGGCCCTGTTTCTGGTCGCAACCCGGGTGCCCCTGACGGGGGACGGCTCCAACCCGCTGCAGAGCTTCCTCGAGGGGATAACCATAACCTGGGAGAACATCTTCGGGACCGAGATCTCCGACTCCTCGATTGCGCCGTTCTACCTGCCGGGCTTCATGTTCCTGCTGGCTATCGTGGCCACCTACTTCATTCACCGGATGAGCTTCCGGGAGATAGCAAATTCGTGGCGGGTAGCGGGCGGACAGATCTTCGGGGCGGGCTTCGCCCTGCTGCTGGCGCTGCCGATGGTCCGCGTGTTCATTAATTCGAGCGAGGAGTACAACACCTCCGGGCTCGCCAGCATGCCGCTGACGCTCGCCGAGGGGGCGGCGACGCTCGCCGGAGGCACGTGGCCGTTCTTCGCGCCCTGGATCGGGGCCCTCGGAGCCTTCGTGGCCGGGAGCAACACGGTCAGCAACCTGACGTTTTCCCTGTTCCAGTTCGCGACGGCGTTGAACATCGGCGTGGCGGCCTCGGCGGCCGTGGTCGTCGCGGCCCAGGCCGTCGGCGGCGCGGCGGGGAACATGATCACGGTCCACAACGTCGTCGCGGCCTCGGCGACCTGCGGACTGCTCGGCAAGGAAGGCGCCCTGATCCGCAAGACCATAATCCCCATGATCTACTACGTGATCCTGGCCGGCTCCATAACCTACATCTGGATCTACGGGTTCGGCTTTAACCTGGGCACGATAGCCCTTATCGCCCTTATAGGCGTCTTGGTCGCGCTGGGGGTAGTGGGCAAACGCCAGGCGGATCGAGAACCCGCGAGACAGACATCTCCGGGAACGCGACCATAGAAGCCTCTGAAAGCCAGATCACTTGGCCCGCCGCTCTCTGTCGCGGCGGGCTTTGCTCTTCCCGCAAAGGGCGCGAGGTCCGTTACACCGCCCGCACTCCATATCGGCTATGATGCGCACCAGGAAGGGATCCGGGAGAAACGAAGGATCGCCGTGCGTGCGGCGCTGTTCATAACCTGCTTCAACGATACGCTCTTCCCGGAAACGGGTACAGCGACTGTGAAGCTGCTCGAACGGCTCGGCGTCGAGGTCGCCTTCCCCGAAGAACAGACCTGCCGCGGCCGGATGCACTTCAACACCGGCTACCAGCGCGGGGCGCTACCGCTGCTCCGGCGCTTCATTGAGGTGTTCTCTTCCTACGACGCGGTAGTCGCCCCGACCGGCTCCTGCGTCGGGATGGTGTGCGAGCTCTATCCGATGGCCGCTCAGCTCTCGCGCGACGACCGGCTCGCCGGGCGGGTCGAGGACCTCGCCCCCCGCGTCTTCGAGCTCTCGGAGTTCCTGGTCAACGAACTCGGCGTGGAGGACGTGGGAGCCTGTTATCCCCACCGCGTCACCTTCCACCCCACCTGCCACTCCTTGAGGATGCTGGACGTCGGGGATGCTCCGCTCAAGCTGCTGCGGAACGTGCGCGGCATAGACCTCGCGGAGCTGGAACAGGCCGAGGATGGGACTTCGCCCCGCGCTCGGAGTGGGAGTCGGACTGGATGGGCAACGTCGACCCGGACGAGGAATCCGCCGTCGCGGGCCGCCCGGACATGAGCGTGCTTCGGGCGTGGTCGCCATATTTGCTGGTCGCGGCGATCCTGGTCATCACCCGGCTGGAGTTCCTCGGGCTTCAGCCGATACTCTCCGGCATCACTGTGACGTGGGAGAACATCTTCGGGACGGCGATATCGGACAGCTCCATCGCGCCGCTGTATTTGCCGGGCTTCGTGTTCATCCTGGTCTGCGTCATCACGTACTTCATACAGCGGATGAGCTTCGATCAGATAGCCCAGTCGTGGCGGGTCGCCGGGAGCCAGATCGTCGGGGCGGGGATCGCGCTCCTGTTCGCCCTTCCCCTCGTCCGGGTGTTCATAAACTCCGGGGCGGACTTCAACGACTCCGGCCTCGACAGCATGCCGCTCGCGCTCGCCGAGGGGGCGGCGACGCTCGCCGGAGGCACGTGGCCGTTCTTCGCGCCCTGGATCGGCGCCCTCGGAGCCTTCATCGCCGGGAGCAACACGGTGAGCAACCTCACCTTCTCGCTCTTCCAGTTCGCCACCGCCCAGAACATCGGGGCGGCGCCGGCGGTCATCGTGGCCGTGCAGGCCGTCGGAGGGGCCGCGGGGAACATGATCACAGTCCACAACGTCGTCGCAGCCTCGGCCACGGTGGGGCTCCTCGGCAAGGAGGGGGCGCTCCTCAGAAAGACGATCATCCCGACGATTTATTATTGCCTCCTCGCGGGGGCCATCGCCTTCATCTGGGTCAACGGCATCGGCTTCAACCTACAGCGGCGAGCAAAAACCTTGGCCCTCGTGAGACCATGGAAGCATGAA
>JALZNL010000324.1 GCA_030857715.1 Actinomycetota bacterium
CGGGCCGTGGACGAAACCTGGCCCACGGGCGGCATCCCGACGTCGTACTACGGCCGCCACAAGGCCGAGGTCGAGCGCAGGCTGGACCGCTTCGAGGAGCAATCGCCGGAAGTTCGGGTCGTCAGGATGCGGCCCGGCCTCGTCTTCAAGCGGGAGGCCGCTGAGGGGGTGCGGCGACTCTTCGCGGGACCGTTGTTCCCGAACTTGCTCGCCAACCCGAGCCTTATCAACGTCGTTCCAGAGATAGAGAAGCTGCGTTCGCAGGTCGTCCATTCGTACGACGTGGGGGAGGCCTTCAGGCTCGCCATCCTCAACGACGAAGCGCGGGGGGCGTACAACCTGGCGGCGGAGCCGGTGCTGGACGCGAAGGAGATCGGGCGCATACTCAACGCCCGGCCCGTGCCCTTCCCGGCGCGGCTGGCGCGGGCCGGGGCCGACCTCTCGTGGCGGTTCAGGCTGCAGCCGGTGCCGCCGGGGTGGCTCGACCTCTCGCGGCAGGTCCCGATCATGGACACCCAGAAGGCCCGACGAGAGCTCGGATGGACACCGGGCTTCTCGGCCGACGAAGCGCTGTTGGATATTCTGGAGGGGCTGCGCAGCGGGGCCGGACTCGACACGCCGCCGCTCTCGCCGAAGACCGGAGGACCGTTTCGCATCCGCGAGTTCCTCACGGGAGTAGGAGGTAGGGAGCCCTGAAAGCCGTAGTGTGGCACGGCAAGGAAGACGTCCGGGTGGACAACGTTCCCGACCCGATCATCCAGGAGCCGACCGACGCCATAATCCGGGTAACCTCGACCGCCATCTGCGGCTCGGACCTGCACCTCTACTCCAAACTCTCCCCGCTCATGCGCGAGGGGGACATCATCGGGCACGAGCCGATGGGCATAGTCGAGGAGGTCGGCCGGGACGTCGAGCACATCCAGCCGGGCGACCGCGTCGTGATCCCTTTCAACATCTCGTGCGGCCACTGCTATTTCTGCGACCAGGACCTCTACTCCCAGTGCGAGAACACCCGCGACGAGGGCAAGCTGGCCCAGGGGGTGAACCTGCTCGGGCGTGGCAGGGGCGCGAGCCTCTTTGGCTACACCCACGTCTACGGCGCCGTCCCCGGCGGACAGGCCGAGTACCTGCGCGTCCCGCAGGCCCACTTCGGCCCCATAAAAGTGCCGGAAGGCCCACCCGACGAGCGGTTTCTCTACCTTTCGGACGTGCTGCCGACGAGCTGGCAGGCCGTCGCGTACGCGGACATTCCGGAGGGTGGGACCGTCGGTATCTGGGGCCTTGGTCCGATAGGCCAGATCTGCGCCAGGATAGCCTTGCACCAGGGCGCCGGCCGCGTCATCGGCATAGACAACGTCCCCGAGCGCCTCGCGATGGCCTCCAGGCACGGGGTCCAGACCCTGGACTTCTCGGCGATGGAGAACGTGCGCGACGTGATCCTGGACCTCACCGACGGCCGCGGCCTCGACGCCGCCATCGACGCCGTCGGCATGGAGGCCTCGGGCTCCGTCGTCGGCTCTATCCTCCAGACCACCAAGATCCAGCTAGACCGGGCGACGGCCCTGCGCGCGGCCATGTCCTCCCTCCGGCGGGGCGGCACGTTGTCCCTCTCGGGCGTCTACGCGGGGCCCATCCAGGCCTTCCCGCTGGGCGACCTGTTCGACATGCAGATCCAGATCCGGATGGGCCAGGCAAACGTCCGCCAGTGGACCGACGAGATCATCCCGCTTCTCACCGACGAGGACGTCCTGAAGGTCGAAGACCTCAAGACGCACACGATGCCCCTGGAAGATGCGCCGCACGGGTACGAGATCTTCCAGAAAAAACAAGACGGCGCCATCAAGTGCGTCCTGAAACCGTAGCCGCGCCCTGGAGGGCACCGAGAGAAGACGCCAGCACTACCACGCAGACGACGGGTGCCGGCGAGCCCGCCAGGTAATCTTGCGGCGGGGCCGCCCATAGCTTGGGAGGACGGGTTCAGCCCTTGCGAACACCGACGCAGGAAGCGAGAAAAACCGCACAGGCGAGAAGAAAGAATACCCCGCCGAACAGGGCGACTACGTCCCCGGTCCGGATGCTCGACGCGATAAAGAACAGCGCGGAGATGACGAAGAGGACCCAGCCCCAGAAGTCGTGCTTTCCGGCCTGCTGCGGGCTGTTATCGGACACGTGGGGCCTCTCTTTGGGTCACGGGGGCGACGGCCCATCTTGACATCGATCCATCCCGGTCCGGCGTCCTGGCGGGCACCGGAACAGCCCTCTGTCGCCGGGAGGTTCCGACAGTTTATCCTGGCGTGGGGCGGATCACGCGCCTCCAGAAGTCGTCCTTCTCGCCGGGCACGAACGGGACGTAGAGCCCGACCCGGTCGATAAGACCTTCGTACCGTTCGCGCAGCGCCGGACCGATCTCCTCTGGCGTGGCCTCGACGACGAAGGCGTCGAGCATGTCGTCGGTGATGAGGGCTGGCATCTCACGCCACTTTTTCTCCCTCGCCAGGACACCGAGCCTCTCGCCGACGTCTT
Source organism: Actinomycetota bacterium (assembly GCA_030857715.1). The sequence goes on from JALZNL010000324.1 coordinate 2,524, forward strand.
CCCAGCCGTGGGCTTCGAGGACCGTGCGGTAGGTCGGGGTGGAAGCGTAGAAACTGATCTGGGATCGGACCGACTCGCGCTGCTCCGTGGTCTCCTTCTCGCTCTGGCCGGAGACGACGAAGACGCTCGTCGCGAGCTCGACGTCTTCGGCCGAACGCCCCGCCTTCCGCGCGCCTTCGGTTATCGCGGGCTTTACGGTCTGCCTCAAGTACTCGGGGGAGTGGAAAGGGTGGACGTGGAAGCCGTCGCAGAGCTCGCCGGCGAGTTCGGCGAGCCGCGTGTTCACGCCGGCTATGTAGACCGGGATCTCCGGGTGTTCTATCGGACCCGGGTTGAAGAACGGCGTCATCAAGGTGTGCCGGTAGAACTCGCCCTCGAAATTTAGCGGGCCTTCGGCCTGGAACGATTCCCAGATGGCGCGGAGGGCCAGGATGTACTCGCGCAGCCTGGCGGCAGGTTTATCGAAGGGCATGGAGAAGCGGCGTTCGACGTGGGCCTTTACCTGGGTGCCGAGGCCGAGGATGAAGCGGCCTTCGGAGAGGCTCTGGAGGTCCCAGGCGGTCTGGGCGGTCTCCATCGGGGAGCGGGAGAAGGCTATGGCGACGGAGGTGCCGAGGTCGATGCTCTCCGTGCCGTTGGCGGCGACGGCTAAAGGGAGGAAGGCGTCGTGTTTGGTCTCGCTGGTCCAGAGGCCCGCGAAGCCGAGGTCCTCGGCGGCGCGGGCGGTCTGGTCCATGCCCTTCAGGTAGTTTCCTTCGGTGCCGAGGCCCGCGTCCAGTTTCAGGGTCATGTCAGGGAATGAGGATGAGCTTGCCGGTGGTCTTTCGGGCTTCGAGGTCCTGGTGGGCCTGGGCGGCGTCTTCGAGGGCGTAGGAGCCGCCGATACGGACGTCGAGGTTGCCCTGGCCGATCCAGGAGAACAGGCTCTCCGCGCGCCAGAGGATCTCCTCGCGGGTGCGGGTGTACTGGGCGAGGGCCGGGCGGGTGACGTAGAGGCCGCCCTTCTGGTTGAGGACCTGCAGGTCGAGGGGGGGGACCTGCCCGCTCGAACCGCCGAAGAGGACCATGTAGCCGCGCGTCTTCAGGCAGTTGAGGGAGCCGTCGAAGGTGTCCTTGCCGACGGAGTCGTAGACCACGTCCACGCCCTCGCCGCCGGTGATGCGGTCCGTCTCCTCGGCGAAGTCCTGCTCCCTGTAAAGGATCACCTCGTCAGCCCCGGCCTCCTTGGCGAGCCTGGCCTTCTCCTCCGTGCCGGCGGTCCCTATTACGTTCGCGCCGCGCATCTTCGCCATCTGGCAGAGGAGGAGCCCGACGCCGCCCGCGGCGGCGTGGACGAGGGCGGTGTGACCCTCTTCGAGCGGGAAGGTGCTGTGGGTCAGGTAGTGGGCGGTCATCCCCTGCAGCATGACGGCGGCGG
>JALZNL010000325.1 GCA_030857715.1 Actinomycetota bacterium
ACCGGGTCGGTGAGCACGCCCGCTATCGCGCCGACTATGGTGACCTCTAGCCCATCGAGAATCCAGGTGATGCCTAGAGCGGCGATGACCAACCAGTGCCACCGGGCAAACGGCAACCGGTCCATCCTCGCCGGAACGCGGCTCTCTACCGTGTTCGCGTTCGCTGCTGCTTCGCTCACCCCTTGCCTCCCATCGTAGCCTCTAGAATCGTCTCTAGAACACGTTCCCCACCGAACTCGTCAAACGCTACCATTATCCCCCCTACCTGTAAACGCCATGCTAATCAGTTCTGCGGGCTCGAAAAGTTCAGGACCCGGACCGGTTTGGTGAGAACGGCCGCGATCACGCCGACGATCGTTATCCCGAGTTCATCGAGGGTCCGGGGGATGCCCGGGGCATCTATTGCTTGACTTACTTGTCGGTAGGAGCTTGTGTACCGCGGGTAACGCCGGTACGATTTTGGGGGAGAAGTAGTATAGTGCGCGTCTGGGGCCTGTTCCTCGGGGCGGCCTCTACGAGGAGCTTTGGACAAGGAGCTTGAGATGAGTACCTTCCCGGCGAAGATCCTGCTGGCGACCGACGGTTCAGAAGATTCCGCCCTGGCCGCCCGGGCCGCCGTCGATCTCTGCAACGAGACCGGCGCGGAGTTGCACGTCGTACACGTCGATGAGGCGAGGCAGATCTACCCTCCGGCGACCTCCGGGCCCCCTCCGCCCACGCCGTCGAGGGAAGAACTCCGCAAGGCGGCCCAAAAATTGCTCGACCAGCAGATCAAGGAGATAAAGGAAGCCGGCGGGAACATAGAGGAGGCCCACCTCAAGATGGGACGCCCCGAGGAGGAGATCCTGCGCCTCAGCGAAGACATAGTCGCCGGCCTCATAGTGGTGGGGAACCAGGGCCTCGGCGGCAAGTTCAGCCGGATGAGGCGCTTTCTCATGGGCAGCGTCTCCGAGACGGTCACGCGCTACGCGCGCTGCTCGGTGATGGTCGTCCGCAAAGACCTCTACGATAGGCCTTCGGCCTAGAGGCTTCAGGTTTTAGGTTTGACGGGGCATGTCTCGTGGGTCGAGAGTCGGGTCCGGCCTCGTGGCGGAGGGCCGAGTTGTCGGGCCATCCACGCATCGAGAACCCGAACCGTTGCCCCACACCCAACGTAGGGACGGGTTTCAAACCCGCCCGGCTTAACCGATGGCGTACGAGAGGGGCGTCGCGGTTCTCCGGTCGGGTTCGTCGGCGAAGGCTTCGGGGTGAAGTATGCGCGCCAGGATCTCGACGCCCTCCACGAGCCGCGGCGCCGGGCGCGAGAAGAACGAGTTGGCGTCGACCGCCCACACTCGTCCATCGCGTACGGCGGGAAGGTTGGACCACCCGGGTAGATCGGGCAGAGAGCTGGCCTCCTCGGCGGCACGCCCCGCGTCGAAGCCGCAGGGCATGAGGACGAGGACCTCGGGGGCGGCCTCGAAGACGGTCCCCCAGTCGAGCCGTACGGAGATCTCGCCCGGGCCTGCGAAGAGCTCCCGTCCGCCGGCGAGCCGCACCATCTCCGGGACCCAGTGGCCTGCGGAGAACGGCGGGTCGAGCCACTCGATGCACCCGACGCTCGGACGCGCGAGGCCGGCGACGGTCTGTTCGATCTCATCGAGACGGTTCCGGAGCGCGGCGACGTTTCTGCCAGCCTCTTCGCCACGCCCGAGGGCCTCCCCTATTCTGATGGAATCCTCGAAGACGTCTTGCAGGGAGGTGGGGTTGAGCACCAGCAGGTCCGGTTCGCCCCGCAGGCCGGAGACGGCCTCTTCGACCAGGCTCGTGGAGACGGCGCAGACGTCGCAGAGCCCTTGCGTGATGACGAGGTCGGGGACGAGGCTTTCGAGGAGGTCGGCGTCCAGGGCGTAGAGGCTCGCCTCGTCGGTGACGAGGCGGTTTACCTCGGCGTCTATCTCGGCGCCCGACAGGGTGGAGTCTATCCTGGAGCTCGTCAACTTCGGCAGTACTTCGACGCCGGGCGGGTGGTCGCACTCGTGGGTCACACCGACGAGGGTCTCGGCAGCGCCGGCAAAGTGGACCATCTCGGTCGCGCTCGGCAACAACGAAACTACGCGCAACCCGTCACCAACCCCCTTCACGAACATGCCCCCTGAAACCTAAAACCTGAAGCCTCCTAGCTACCTCTTGTTCAGATCGCGCAGCAACGCCGCCTGTCCGACGTCGTCGGTGGTCAGCATGCCGACGAGGTCGCCGTCCTTGACGACAGGGACGGCGCGGAGCCCGCTCTCCTGGAGGATGCGGTTGCCGTCGGTGAAGAGGTCGGCGTCCGGGGAGACGGTTGGGAACTCCGTCCTCATCAGGTCGCGGACGCTGGAGAACTTGTCCGGGGAGTGGGCGGCGGCCATGATCTCCCCGCGCGTAAGGATGCCGACGAGCCGGCCCTCCTCGTCCACGACCGGAAAGTCCTCCTGGTAGCCGTGGAGGACGGCGTCGAAGACCTGCCCGAAGTTGTGGTACGGCGTCATGGTCTCCGTGCGGCGCTTGGTGCCCATCACGTCGGCGACGGTGAGGCCGCGCATCATCTCCCTCTGACGCACGAGCCCGGCCTCGCCGCTCGCCCCGAAAAAGATGAAGACGGCGATGAGGGCGAGCGTGAAGCTGTTGGTAACAAAGGCCAGGACGAAGAATCCGATGGCGAAGACCTGGCCCACGGTCGAGGCTATGTCCGTGGACCTGACGGCGCCGAGGCGGGTGGCGAGCAGCCCGCGCAGGATGCGCCCGCCGTCCATCGGGAAGGCCGGTATCAGGTTGAAGACCGCCAGCGCCAGGTTCATGAGCCCGAGGTAGGCCAGTATCTGGCCCACGGAAGCGGAGCCTTCGAGCACGTTCACCGGGCGCAGCAGGTCCGCCCCCAGCACGAACGCGCCGACGAAGAAGAGCGGCGCGAGCGCCACGTTTACGAGCGGTCCCGCCACCGCTATCTTGACCTCGTCCCATGGATTCTCCGGCAGCGACTTGAGCCGCGCCAGCCCGCCGATCGGGAGCAGCGTTATGTCGGGGACCTCGATGCCGAACCTCTGGGCGACGAGCGAGTGCCCGAACTCGTGGAGCAGCACGCAGAGAAACAGCGCCACGATAATGACCGAGGCGGTGAGGGCCGCCGCGACGCTCCCCCCGTTGTTGAACCCCAGGTAGAAAAAGAAGGCCAGCAGCAGGAAGAAGGTCCAGTGGATCTTCACGTCTATGCCGAAAACCCGGCCTATCTTGAACGAACCGCCCATCGCAAAGGAGTCTACCCCACCGGCGCGGAAATCATGTGATGCCGCTCATATCCTCCCTGCTAGAATCCCAAGATGGAAGAAAAGACGACGACTTACACCCTCGTCACCAACCCGGAGGATCTGCCCGGGGTCGCCTCGGCACTCGAAGGAGCCGAGGCCGTCGGCACCGACACCGAGACCACGAGCCTCTCCCCGAGGGACGGCAGGGCGCGCCTCCTCCAGCTTGCGGCCCCGGATCAGACCTTCGTCATCGACCTCTTCGAGGTTCGGGACATCTCCCCCCTGAAGGAGGTGCTGGAAGGCGGCCCGGTAAAGGTTTTTCACCATTCGAAGTTCGATTACCAGTTTCTGAAGGAGCTGCACGGCATCTCCGTGGCCCCCGTCTTCGACACGATGCTCGCCGCTCAGCTCCTGGACGGCGGCCGGCAGGGCGCGGCGTACGGGCTGGATGCGGTGGCGGAGCGCTACCTCGACGATGCGCCGGACAAATCCGAGCAGCGGAGCGACTGGTCCGGGAAGCTCTCGGGGCGGCAGCTGGAGTACGCGGCGCGCGACGCGGCCGTGCTGTTGCCGCTGCGCGAGAAGCTCCTGGAGGCGCTCGAAGCCGAGGAGCTCGTCCGGGTCTCCAAGATAGAGTTTGCGGCGGTCTCTTCCATAGCGGAGATGGAGCTC
>JALZNL010000029.1 GCA_030857715.1 Actinomycetota bacterium
GAGATCACGCTGCCGGGCGGGGTCTCGGTCCACTCCACAAACCTCGTCTCGGGCGTCATGTTCATCCTGCTCGGCACGGTCTTTATAGTGTTCCAGGGGACCTCGGCCCTGGAGGGCTTCTACGCCGCCAACGGCGCCACCGACCTCGCCTTCGCCGCCGAACGCTGGGTGAACGGCCTCGCAGAGAGCGTGCCCATCGCGCTGCTGCTGGCGGTCCTGGCCTTCCTGTTCGCGGGCTTCGTCCTCTACAAGCTCTCGCGCCGCCTGCCCCGCCGGGGCAAGAAGCGCCCGGCGGACCACAAGGGTTAGAGGGGCGCTTTGGACCTCCTTCTGCCCACCCGGTTCGAGGACGCGGTGGCGGCCTACGGCTACGTCAGGACGATCTTCGACCAGGTCGCATCGGGAGAGAGGCCCGCAACCGTCTCCATCACGCCCTCCACCCGCCACGTCGGCGTAACCCGCCGAGACACCTTCCGCCCCGGCTTCGCGGACGCCGTTCGGGCCGCCAACGACGAGGGCTACCCCGTCCTCGTCCGGTCCTCCGGCGGAGGCGCCACCGCCGCGGACGCGGGCACCTTCGGCTTCGCCATCATCCGCCCGGCCGGAGAGGAGATCGGGCGCGGCATCCCCGAACGCTACGACGAGGCGGCGGCGCTGGTGCTGGGCGCGTTCTCCCGCCTGGGCCTCGCGGCGGAGGTGGGGGAGGTCAGGGACGAGTTCTGCCCCGGCGACCACAGCGTCCGCGTCGGCGGGTGGGCGGGCGGCATGAAGCTCTGCGGCATCGCCCAAAGAGTAACGAACCGGGCGACGAGCGTCGGCGGCATCGTGCTGGTAGAAGGGGAGAAAGAACTCGCGCGGGTGCTGGAGAAAGTCTACGGAGCCCTGCAACTTCCCTTTCGTCCCGGCAGCGTCGGCAGCGCCCGAACCGCCGGAAGCGGCGCGTCCGTCGAAGCGTTCCTCGAAGCCTTCGCCGCCGAAGCGGAGGTCCGCTACGGAGCCAGACGCGTCCCGATCGACGACGAGACGATCGCGCTGGCCCGAAAAAACGGAGTGGCGCACCTGATCCACGGCGACCCGAGAGAGACAGGCCCTCCAGCTCTCCCGGACCGCCTGCCGGCACCGGGACTCTCCACCAACCAAACCTGAAGCCTGAAACCTGATGCCGGATGCCTCTCTTTGCGTAGAATGGGGGTGTGAACGCGTACCGGGGGAGCCGGCAAGGATGAAGCAGAACTGGTTGCTCGCGGCGTGGCGGAAGGCCCTGAGGCGCAGCGCGAGGTCCGGCGGGGAGGACAGCGCGGCCGGGAGGCAGCCGACCCCGATCTACGTCTCCGCGCGGGTGCTGGCCGGCATCGTCGCGCTGGCCGTCGCGGTGCTCGCGCTGTTCCTGTACGCCGCGCCGACCGTGCCCATCGTCGCGGTCGGCGGGATGGCGCTCGCGATCGTGCTCTCTTTTCCGGTGCGGGCGCTCTCCCACGTCATGCCCAGGCCGCTCGCCATCCTGGTGACCGTGCTCGGCCTGCTCGGCCTCATCACGCTCGCCCTGTTCTACCTGGTGCCGTTGCTCATACAGCAGCTCAGGGACCTCGTGGTGCAGGTGCCGATTATCGCCAACGGGGTCAACAGGCTGCTGCTGGACCTGATCGACTTCCTCAACGAACGCCAGTTGCTCCCGAGCTCGGACCCGGAGGAGTTCGGACGCAGCCTAATCAACGACCTGTTCGACCGCGCCCAGAGCCTCACGGAGAACGTGCTGCGGGGTCTTGTCGGCTTTATCCCGCGGGCCTTCGGGTTCGGGGTGGCCCTCTTCGGGGTGCTCTTCGTGGGGGTCTACCTGCTGGCCGACGTGCGCATGGTCAAGGCCGCCTACCTGCGGACCGCTCCCAGGGCCTACCGGCGTGACGCCCGCGATCTCTGGAACGCCTTCGGCGAGTCGCTCTCGCGCTACCTCGGCGGGCTGGCGGCGGTCGTCGTGATCCAGGGCGCCCTCGCCGCGTCAGCCCTCTACCTGCTCGACGTGCCCTACGCCATCCTGCTCGGCGCGTGGGTCTCGGCCACCGCGATCATCCCTTACCTGGGCGCGTTTATCGGGGGGATACCGGCCGTCATCGTGGCCGCCTTCTTTGACGACGGGGCGCCCACCATAGAGTCGACGACGACGCGCGTGATCCTGGTGATCGTGGCCTACACCCTGATCCAGCAATTCGAAGGCAACTTCCTGACCCCCCGCATCCAGGGCAACGCCCTCCACGTCCACCCCATCCTCGTCCTCCTCGCCGTGATAGGCGGCGGCGAGCTGGCAGGCCTCGCCGGCGTCGTCTTCGCCGTCCCCGCCGTGGCCGTCCTCCGCGTCTTCTTCGACTTTATTAGAGTCAGATTGAGGACTGAGTAGGTTTTGAGGCATAAGGCTTTGAGGTTCTAGGCTTCAGGTTCTCTTTGCGAGGTGCGTCGTTGGAGCGGGTGCCCGTCTCATCATAATGCCGGCCTTTACGGGATCTCCCTCGACAGGGTCGCGTCTTGCTGCGCGGGCCGCCTCGGTTATTTTTGCTGATGCCTTAAAACCTTGAACCTCAAAGCCTTGAACCTAACCCGCTGCCTCCTCTCCCTGTTTGACGAGGCTCGACATCTCCTCCTGGAGCGTGGCGACGGCGTCCTCGGGGGACATCTCGCCGGAGAGGGAGGCGCTGAACTTCTCCGCCATCTCGAGCGAGATGTCCGAGTAGACGGGGGAGACGGGCCTGGGGCGGGAGTTCTGGATGATGACGTCCTTGCCGAGCCTGGCGACGGGGACGTTGTCCAGGATCTCCTGGTCCTCGTAGAGCTCGCGCCGGACGGGGAGCCTGGACCCTTCGAGCGCGTTCTTCTTCAGTTGCTCCGGCTCCGTCATCCACCGGATGAATTCCCAGGCCTGGTCCTGCTTCTCGGAGGCGGCGTTGACGAGGAAGTTCCAGCCGCCGAGGGCACTGGCGCTATTCCCGCCGCTTACGGGGAGCGAGGCGACGCCGACCTGGTCGGGTTTGATCTTGGACTCATCCGGGTCGGAGAGGAGGGCGTAGACGTAGGGCCAGTTGCGCAGGAATATGGAGTCCCCGCGCACGAAAGCGCCGTGGGACTCGTCCTCCTGGTACTGGAGCACGGCGCGGGTGGTGACGCCGTCTTCGATCATGGCCCGCTGGGTAGTGAGGCCCGCCACGGACTCGGGGCTCTCCACCACGACCTTGCCCGGGTCGTTCGGGTCGAGCACGTCACCGCCGTGGGTCCAGATGTACTCGAGCCCGTTGCACACGCCGCCCTCGTACTCCGCCCCCTGGAAGACGAACCCGAACGGCACGTCCTCGTCCTGCTGTGTCCTCGTCGCCTGCTCGATGAGCTCGTCCCAGGTCTTCGGCGGCTCGGAGAAGCCGGCCTTCTCCAGCAGGTCCTTGCGGTAGTAGAGGAGGCCCGCGTCGGTGTACCAGGGGACCCCGAAGATCCCGTCCTCGAACCTCATGGCCTCCATCGGGCCCGGCAGGAACTGGTCGCTGTCCGTGAAACGGTCGGAGAGGTCGGCGATGTAGCCGTTGCCGGCGAACTGGGCCGGCCAGATGACGTCACCCCCGATCACGTCTATGTCGCTGGCCCCCGCCTGGAACTGCGTCCTGAGCTGGTCGAAGTACTCCCCCGTGTCGGAAGGCATCTCCCTGTAATTGACCTTGAAGCCGTCGCTCTGCTTGTTGAAGGCTTTGATCAGCTTCGGCAAGACCCCCGTGTCGTCGGGACCCCAGGAGAAGACGATGTCGTCACCCTCGGCGCCCCCGCCGCCGCAACCTGCCAGCGCCCCGCTTCCCAGCAACGCCGTCCCCGCAAGCCCCGCACCGCCCGCCTTCAGGAATTCCCTGCGGCTGAACCTCGCACGTCGCATGCATCCTCCTTGCTATTGCCTTCCCCCGCCGGACAAGCCGGTAAAAGGGATTATAGAGGGTTTAGGCATTAGGTTTTGAGGTTCTACAGCGACTTGCGGAAGAGTTGACTCTTGTAGGGACGAGGTTTTAAGGCACTGAGGTTTTGAGGCATTAGGGCTGCGGTACGCGACTTGGAGCCCGACATCGCCACCATGACCAGCCCGAAAGAGCGGCATGCCCGCGGCATCCTCGCTCTACAACCCCTCAAAACCTAGAACCTAGAACCTCAAAACCTCATCCCTAACCAAGCGTCTCGAACCCACCGACGGCCGCCGTGCCGATCCGGTGGCTCAAGAGTCGTGAAAGCCGCTGTAGGTTCTGGTCTCATCGGTCGTGGCTCGGAGAGCAACGAGAACCGCCCCGGTATACGCGGGGCACGATGCGATCTCAGAGCGGAGCCTACGATCACCAGCCTCGCCGGCAGAAACTTCAAAACCTCGAACCTCACCGCTCTAACCCATAAAGTTTTCCAGCCGCCCGTAGCAGTTTTCGAGCAACGGCAGCTCGGCGTGCTCGGCGTCCTGGTGGGCCTGGGAGGGCGAGCCGGGGCCGAAGTTGACGGCTGGCACGCCGCGCTCGGCGAAGCGGGCGACGTCCGTCCAGGCTTGCTTGGGGCGGACCTCCAGGCCCGTGGCGATGAGCTCTTGTAGCAGCGGGTTGTCCAGGTCAACCGAGCCGCTCGGGGCGAAGTCCGGGATCTCGTAGGCGGCCTCGTCGCCCAACAACTCGTCGAAGAGGCGTTTTACGTCCTCTATATCCTTGCCGGGGGCGAAGCGGTGGTTGACGTTGATCCAGAACGAGTCCGGGACGACGTTCTTGGCCCGACCACCCCGCGCCGTCGTCGGCGTCAGGACCTCGTAGAAGGAGAGGCCGTCCACGACCACTTCGTTGGCCGGCCGTTCGTGCAGCGCCGCAAGGAACCTGCCGGCCTTCGTGATGGCGTTCTCCCCCTGCCAGGGGCGGGCGGCGTGGGACGACTTTCCCCTGAACGTTACCTCGATCTGGGCTGTACCCACGCAACCGACCTCAAGCGCCCCGGCCGTCGGCTCCGGCACGATGGCGAGGTCTGCCTCCAGCACCCACGGACTCCCGGCGAAGACGGCCTCCAGCCCGTTCTCGGCGTAAGGCCCCTCCTCCCGCTCGTAGAAGACGAACGTGGGCTCGAAGCGGCCCCCGTCCCAGGCGAAGTCCTCCAGGAGCGCGAGCATCACCGCGTCCCCGGCCTTCATGTCCGAAGCGCCCCGGCCGTAGACGCGGTCGCCCTCGACGCGGACCGCGATCTCCCTCTCCGGCTGCGGCACGGTGTCCAGGTGCCCGGCGAAGACGACCTTCTGCCGGGATGGGTCCGGCTCCCGGCGGCGCACCATGAGGTTGTTGGAGATGCGTTGGATCTCCCACCCGGAAACGCCGCCTATCCGCGCTTCCAGGTCGTCGCACAGACCTTTCTCTTCTCCGGTGACGCTCGGGCGTTCCAGGAAGAAGAGGAGGGATTCGAGAAGCTGCTCCCTCACGCGCCGACCCCGAACTCGCGCAGGGCCTCGTTCAGTGACGTCTTGCGGTCGGTGGACTCGCGGCGCCCGCCGACGATGAGGGCCGTCTGGACCCCGTAGGAGCCCGCGGGAAACTCGCGGGTGCGGGTGCCGGCGATGACGACCGAGCGGGCGGGGACCCGGCCCCTGTAGACGACCTCCTCATCGCCGGTTACGTCGATGATCCTGGTAGATCCCGTCAGCACCACGTTCGCCCCGAGCACCGCGCCCTCCTCGACGCGCACGCCCTCGACCACCACGCAGCGGGAACCAATAAACGCGTCGTCCTCGATCACCACGGGCATAGCACCCGGCGGCTCCAGCACGCCGCCGATGCCGACCCCGCCGGCGAGGTGGACGTTTTTGCCGATCTGGGCGCCGGAGCCGACCGTCGCCCAGGTATCCACCATCGTGCCGCTACCGACGTAGGAGCCAATGTTCACGTAGCCGGGCATCACGACGACGCCGGGCTCGACGAAGGCCCCGTAGCGGACCGTCCCCGGCGGGACGACGCGGACGCCCGCCTCTTTTAGGTTCTTTTTGGTCGGGATCTTGTCGTGGTACTCGAACGGGCCGGCCTCTATGGTCTCCATCCCGGCGACGGTGAAGTAGAGGTTGATCGCCTTCATCACCCACGCGTTGGATTCCCACTGGTCACCGTGCTTCTCGGCGACCCGCAACTCCCCCCGGTCCAGCGCGTCCACCGTGTCGAAGACGGCTTCGCGGTGCTCTTCTTGCTCCAGTAGGCTTCTATTCTCGAACGCGGCTTCTATCTTCTCTCTCATAGCCCGGCAGTGTAGCAAGGGGTGGGCGTTTTATGGACGCGGCGGCCAAGGCGTCCCGTTCTTCACCGCGCGGCGTATGCCGATCCGGGATCTAGCGCCCCGTGCGCGAGGCCCCGCCCTCCAACTCGAACTCGACGGGGTCTCTCCGGACCTCGTGATCTTCGGACACGGCCTCGCCGGGGTCAGCTAAAGAGCCCCGCCGCGGCGCGGCCGAACCCGGGCAAGGCTTCGAACCCTTCAAGCGAGTCACCATCGCCGTAGGTCCGCGCCAGGCCGTCCGGCGTGAATACAACGACCTCACGTGTCCGGGGGTAGACTAACCACACGAGTCTCGTGCCGGCGGCCAGGTAATCGCGCACCTTCTCGCGCACGTCGTCGGCCCTCTCATCGGGCGAGACAATCTCGACTGCGAGGTCCGGGGCAACGTTCCAGAAGGCCTCGGGAACACCTGTGTCCGGCACCCGTTCGGGGCCGACGTAGAAGACGTCCGGCCCGCGTACCGTATCCGGGTTACGGTTGAGAAAGAACCCCGACTCGACCCCGACGGAGCCTCCGGGACCGTTTGTGGCCCACTCGTGCAATCGGATGCTCACCTCTAGCGCCAGCACTCCATGTCTGCCTCCGGGCGGCATCGTCTCGACGACCTCACCCCTGACCAGGGACCGCCGCTTGACGCTCCCCGGCAAGCGCCAGAACTCCTCGGCTGTCATCGGCTTCGACCTTACGGCACCCAAAGCGTCTTCTCCTCGAAGAGGTCCTCGCCCGACGAATCCATGCTAGCACACCCCAAATACTCGGCAGAACAAGGGGCCGGGTTTAGTTGGAGAGGCGCTCCCATCGTTCTATCGCCCGCCCGCACTCCTCCAGCCCCGGCACGAGCGCGACCCGCACGTAGCCCTCGCCGCCCGCCCCGAACGACCGGCCCGGCGCGACGACGATGCCCTCTTCCAGGAGGCGCATCGCGTACGCTTCGTCGTCACCGGCGAACGCCCCCGGCACGGCCGCCCACAGGTAGAAGCTCGCGTCCGTGGGGAGGTACTTCAGGCCGATCCTGTCGAAGAACCGCGTGAAGAGGGCGCGCTTCTCGCCGAAGATCCGGCGCCGCTTCTCCGCGTGGACGTCGTCGTTCCAGGCCGCGATGGCGGCGTCCTGCACGAAGGACTGGGTGGCGACGCCGACGGAGGGGCGGAGTTTCTTGAGGGCCGAGATGAGCTCCGGGTCGCCCGCCATCATCGCGGAGCGGTAGCCGGTCATGCCGCTGCGCTTGGAGAGGGAGCAGAACGCCAGGGTCCGTTCTTTCGTCACCTCGAGTATGGAGGGCGGCGGTTCGCCGGAGTAGAGGTCGTTGTAGCACTCGTCGGAGAAGAGCAGGAGGTCGTGCTCGCGGCAGTAGGCGGCGACCTCTTCCAGGTACCCGTAAGTTGCCGTAGCACCTGTGGGGTTGTGGGGGTAGTTGATCCAGAGTACCCGGGTCTCTTCGGGGTCCACCGACCCGGTCGGCAGCAGGAACCTGTCCCCCTCTTTCAACTCTACCGGCCGCGCCTCGCCGCCGGCGAAGAGGGTCCCGCGCTCGTAGACCGGGTAGCCGGGCGTGCCGTAGGCGACGCCGCGCCTCTCGTGCGAGGGGTGCAAGAAGGCGAGCGGGGCGTGGAAGATGGCCTCCTTGGAGCCGGTCGCGGGCAGGACCTCCGTCTCAGGGTCGAGCGTTACGCCGTGGCGGCGCCCCATCCAGCCGACAAAGGCCTCTCGCAACTCCGTCTTGCCGGTCGTTGAGGGGTACCGGCTGGTCTCGGGGACGCCTTCTTTCAGGGCGCGACGGATAAGCCCGTCGGTCGGTTCGCGGGGGTCGCCGGTGCCGAAGTCGAAGGTCTCGGCGCCCTTCTCCTCCAGCTCCTTGCGGCGTTCGTCGAGGCGGAGGAGCGGGTAGGCGCCCTGGTCTTCGAGGACCGGGTTCAGCAGCAGGGGAGGCGTTTCTGCGGGGGGGTGGATCTCTTCTGTGGGGCGTGTCGCGCGGGGCTTCGGCACGGGGTATATTCTCCCCTACGGTTCCGGTAACAGGAGCGAAAATATAGCACTTCCACTGCGGAGCGAGGAGGAAGGTCTTGGACGACTTCTACTACGAGGGGGGCGGCCTCCGCTGCGAGGGGGTCGCGCTCGACGAGATCGCCCGTGAATCCGGGACGCCGACCTACGTCTACAGCCACGCCGCCATACAGAGGGCCTACGGGGAGCTCGACGAGGCCTTCTCGGGCCTGGATCACCTGGTCTGCTACGCGGTCAAGGCCAACGGGAACCTCGCCGTGCTGCGGGCGCTGGCGTCCCTCGGGGCCGGTGCGGACATAGTCTCCGGCGGGGAGCTCTACCGGGCGATGCGGGCCGGGTTCGATCCCAAGAAGGTCGTCTTCGCGGGCGTCGGGAAGACCGAACCGGAGCTCATGGCCGGGCTCGGGGAGCGCATCCTGCTCTTCAACGTCGAGTCGGCCTCCGAGCTGGAGCGACTCGAACAGATCGCCGCCCGGTTCGGAAAGCGGGCCCGCGTCTCGTTGCGGGTCAACCCGGACGTGGACGCCGGGAGCCACGACCACATCACCACGGGCAGGGAGCGGGACAAGTTCGGCATCCCGGTGGACCAGGCGCTGGCGCTCGCCGAGCGGGCCGGGCAGTACCGATGCGTGGACATCATCGGGGTGCACCAGCACATAGGGTCCCAGATCACCAAGCTTCAGCCCTTCAGAGACTCCGTCGAAAGATCCGCCGGCCTCGTCGAGGAGCTGCAGGAGCGTGGCTTCGACATCCAATACTTCAACATCGGGGGCGGCCTCGGCATCCGCTACAAGGACGAGGAGACCCCGACGCCGAAGGAGCTGGTGGAGGAGATCCGGCCCATCCTTCAACGCTTGCAGAATAAGCCCGTCAAGATCCTGTGCGAGATGGGCCGCTATATCTCCGGCGCCGCCGGCGTCCTCCTGACCGGCGTCGTCTACCGCAAAAAGAGCGGCGAGAAGGACTTTATCGTCGCGGACGCCGGGATGAACGACCTCCTGCGCCCGAGCCTCTACGACGCCCACCACGAGATCCGGGCCGTAGAACAGAACGGCTCTGTTACGGACGCCGACCTCGTCGGACCCGTCTGCGAGTCCGGCGACTACCTGGCCCGCGACCGCGAGCTCCCCGACGCGCAAGAGGGCGACCTGCTCGCCGTCATGGACGCCGGCGCCTACGGCTTCTCGATGGCCTCCAACTACAACTCTCGCCCCCGCCCGGCCGAGGTCATGGTCAGCGGCGACCGCTGGGCCGTGGTGAGAGAACGCGAGCACTACGCGGATCTGATCAAAGGTGAGTTGGTGCCGGCGTTCTTATAGGTTTCAGGCTACAGGCGTCAGGTTTCAGGGTTTCGTTGTGGGAGGATAGTTGCTCCACGGAGAGAAGGTGCTGCTCCGGGCCGTCACGCGGGAGGACCTGGGCCGGCTGGCGAGGTTCGCGAACGACCTGGAGGTGGAACTCGCCGGTGGGGGAGATTCACCGCTTCCCCGGCCTTTCGAGCGGATAGAGAAGGACTTCGAGCGGGAGGTCTCGGAGCCGCCGCGCGACAGGACCAACTTCGCCATAGAGGCGGACGGCGAGTGTATCGGGACCTGCGGGCTCTTCAACATCGACTGGACCGCCCGGCACGCCGAGCTCGGCATTGGGATCGGGGACAAGGAGTACTGGGGACGCGGCTACGGGCGGGAGACCGTTGGCCTGCTGCTGGATTACGCCTTCCGACTCAGGAACCTGCGCCGCGTGTGGCTGGAGGTCCATTCGGCGAACGAGAGGGCGATGCGGGCTTACCGTTCGTGCGGTTTCGTGGAGGAGGGCCGGATGCGGGAGCACGTCTGGCTCGGCGGTCGCTACGTGGACAACGTCATCATGGGCGTGATGCAGAAGGAGTGGGAAGCGTGGCAAGACGGGACGGCCCGGTAACCTTTCTGGTGCCCCTGCGTAACGTCTGGATAACCGTCCCGTAAAGCTACCACCCGCGCGGCGTGGGTTAGAATCGACGGACGATGAAGGTCAAAGTAGATTTTCCCCTAGCTTCCGAAGGCCACCTCGGGCGGGCAGCCGCCGCGGCGGCTGGCCATGCCTCTTACGGGGTTTCGGGGACGAACGGCCGGGCGCGGGTCTCCGTGGAGCTGGACCTGCCCGCCGACTGGCGGCTTTTGGACGACTTCTCGGGCCTCTTGCGCGGCGAGAAGGAGGCCGGGTACGCGGCGGACGGGACGCCCGTCTCGGGTGAGGAGCTCTTCGCGGGGACGCGGTGTTTTCTGCGCAAGCAGCGGTCCGGGGCGGCGGCCAGGGAATGGTGCACGCCCAAGCACCTGGCGGACAAGCAGCTCTTCCCGTGCCGTCAGATCCACCTCTACGACAACGACCACTTGACCAATAATTCCTGGTACGCCCACGGGCGGATAGAGGAGGACGCGGCCTTCCGGGTGGACAAGGACGCCATAACGGAGCGCGTCCTCTCCGACCTCGGCCCGTGCGTCCACTGCCCCATCCTCGATCTCGACGCGACCGCCGAGCTCGTCGCCCGTCTCCCGGAGAAGATAGAACCAGGCAAGGACGACGCCTGGGCCTACCGCGAGAAGGGCCCCCTCCAGACGTGGAAGGTCGTGAAGACCCGTGACGGCCGCGAGCCGGCGACGCCCATCCCGGAGGATAGGGAAGGACTCTTCGAGCGGCTGGCGCGGGGCGTGAGGAGCGGGGGGGCGAACGTGGCGGCGGCGAGCGGGACGGCGCCGGGCACCCGCAACGTGCCTGCTACCCGCTACGAGGACGTTGGCGGGATGCGCGAGACCATAGAGATGGTCCGGGAGGCCGTCGAGCTGCCCATAACGCACCCGGAGATCTTCAAGAAGATGGGCATCCGGCCGCACAAGGGCATCCTGTTCTATGGCCCGCCCGGCACAGGCAAGACGCTACTGGCCCGCGCGGTCGCCAACGAGAGCGGGGCGCACTTCATAGCCGTTTCGGGGCCGGAGATCCTGAACAAGTTCTGGGGCCAGAGCGAGGCGAAGCTGCGCTCCATCTTCAGCGAGGCTAAGGCCAAGGCGCCGGCGATAGTCCTCTTCGACGAGATCGACTCCTTCGCCTCATCCCGCGACGCGATGAGCGAGAGCTTCGAGGCCACCCTCGTCTCCCAGCTCCTCTCCCTGATGGACGGCCTCAACGACCTCGGACAGGTCTGCGTCATCGCCACGACCAACCGCCCCTCCGCCCTCGACTCGGCCCTCCGCCGCCCGGGCCGCTTCGACCACGAAATAAAAGTCGGCCTGCCCGACACCGAGGCGCGGCTGCACATCCTGGGCATCCACGCCAAAGGCATGCCCACGGACCCCGACCTCGACCTCGAGCAGATCGCGCGCGCCACCGGCGGATACTCTGGCGCGGACCTCGAAGCCCTCTGCCGCGAGGCGGCCCTCGTCTGCATGCGCCGCACCATAAACCTCCGCGACTTCCAGAAGCGCATAGCCCCCCACCAGCTCTCCGCCCTCTCCGTCACCACCTACGACTTCCGCACCGCCAC
>JALZNL010000326.1 GCA_030857715.1 Actinomycetota bacterium
GCCGCTCCGGGTAGTAGTTCTCGACGGCGATGGTCACGCCGAGCTCCCCCGCCAGATCTCCCGCCTCCCGCAGGGCGCACCGCTCGGCGGAGAGCTGGTCCCCCATGCTGTGCCTGGCGTCGCGCGTCCCGACGCGCTGGCCGGCGTGGCAGACCACCACCTCGGCGCCGATGCCCTTCGCGAACCGGAGGCTGGCGTCGAGGATGTCGCGCTGCAGGCCGTGGGAGGTGAGATCCATGAGGTTGACCTCGAGCGGGGCGTGGACCGTGTACGCCAGCTCCGCCTCCAGCAGCAGCTCCCCAACCGCCCGCAGCCTGTTCGTATCCAGGCTACCGCCGAGGATGACCCCGAGGTTCTGGGGCCAGACCTCTACGAAATCCGCTCCGGATCTCTTTAGCGCCCCGAGGTCCTCCGCGAGCCCACCGGCGCCGTCGAGATACAGCCGGGACAGGTTGGTGCCCACGCTCCGAAAGGCCATACGGTTCCTCTCTCCTTTGGGGCCGCACAAAATCGGGCGCAGTATAGGCTCGCCGATCCTCCGTTAGGTGAAATATAGGTTAATGATGAGTAAAACTTGGGTGTAACCGGCTCTGTAGAATGGGCTCATTCACTCCTGTAAGAGAAAGACGAATCGAGGGGAGAAAGGCCGAATTGAGCAGCTACGAGGACTACACGCGCACATCAGGCAACTACGACAAGACCCGGGAGCCGGTGGGGACCGAGATCCTCGTCGGTTGTTTCGCCCACGCGCCCGTGCCGTTGGACCGGACGGTGGTGCTGGATGCCGGGTGCGGCACCGGCAGCTACTCCGACGCGCTGCTCGGTTACGTGGGCCGGATCGAGGCGGTGGACATGAACCCCGGCATGCTGGAGGTCGCCGCGCGCAAGCTGGAGTGGGCCGGGGACCGCATCTCTTTTCACTCATCGAAGATCGACGAGTTACCCTTCGAGGACGCGACCCTGGACGGGGTCATGATCAACCAGGTGCTCCACCACCTGCCGGACGATGCCGCCGAAGGTTTCCCCGCCCATCGCCGGGTCTTCCAGGAGTTCGCCCGGGTTCTGAAGCCCGGCGGAATCCTCACGGTCAGCACCTGCTCGCAAGAGCAACTGCGCCACGGCTACTGGCACTACCACCTGATACCGGAGGCCGCCGACGCCCTCCGAAACCGCTACGTCCCCCTCGACGAGCTGCTCGAGATCCTCGACGATTGCGGCCTCGCCCACAGGGGAACCTTCGCGCCCATCGACGCCACGGTCCAGGGCGACTCTTACTTCGACCCCCGCGGCCCCCTGAGCAAGGAGTGGCGCGACGGGGACTCGGTCTGGTCACTGGTCGCCGAAGACCGCCTGAACCATACCCTCTCCCGCCTCCAGAAGCTTGACGAGAGGGGAGAGCTGGAGACCTACGTGGCGCGCAACGACGCCCCGCGCACCCACATCGGCCAGGTAACCGTCGTCTTCGCGTCCCGCAGATAAACCGACGCCAACCCCGAACCTTCGAAAGTTTGCGCACAATTAACACAGAGTTTACAATCTCTCGACTGCACCACGGGCGTTGGGGAGCGCCCGCCCACAGCAGATAGAGAGAGGAATACGATTGAACGATGTGTATGCCGCGCTGGCCCGCGTGCCTTTTTTCAGAAACCTCCGGCAGGAAGTTATCAAGCTAGATCGTCTCGGCGGCGCTCTTACTAACGTCTGTTATAAGGTGACGGTTGGTGGCGCGTCTTACGTGCTGCGGCTTGCCGGGGAGGGCACCTCGGACTACATAGATCGGTCTGCCGAGAAGCACAACGCGCGGATCGCGGCTGCGGCCGGGGTCAACGCGGAGGTGGTCTACTTCGACGCGAGAGACGGCACGATGGTGACCCGGTTCGTCGAAGGGGTCTCCATGAGCGCCGGGGAGGGTTTTGGCCGGGACCCGGGGGCGCCGGTTAGGGCCGCGCGGGCGCTCAAGCGGGTCCACCGTCTGGGAAGCGTCTTCAGGTCCCGCTTCGACGTTTTCGCCGCGATCGACGGTTACCTGGCCCTCATGCGCGAGGGGCGCGAGCCGTTACCCGACAGTTACTACGAGGTGTGGCGGAAGGCGAGGGCGGTGCGCCGGGCGTTGGAGGCCTCTCCCGCCCCCCTTGTGCCCTGCCACAACGACCCGTGGCCTGGAAACCTCCTCGATGCGGACGGACGCATCTACCTCATCGACTGGGAGTACTCCGGCATGAACGATCCGATGTGGGACCTTGCCGACCTCTCGGTCGAGGCCGGGTTCGGGCCCGAGCAAGACTGCACCATGATGGAGGCCTACCATGGGGCCAGGCCTTCTCCGGCGCTGTACTCGCGGCTGGAGGTCTACAAGGCGATGAGCGACCTTCACTGGTCCCTCTGGGGTTTCGTCCAGCACGCGAAAGGCAACCCCGCGCAGGACTTCTGGGACTACGGGCTGGACAGGCTCGAACGGTCCAGGGCGCGGATGAGCAGCGCCGACTTCAGCCGGCACGTGGGCGTGGTGCGCGCCGGCGGCCGTCCGCGCGCCCCGAAGCGCGCCTACAGGGTAGACCAGGAGAGAAGAAAGCCCATCCGCACGGTCCCGGAGAACGGATAGCCTCCCACCGGCTCTCCGTTCTCTCGGCCACCAACAACGACTCCCGCACCGCCTCCGTCCGGCGCCAGGGCTCTTTGCGGTCTACCCGGTTCTAACCTTTCAGGACCGCCAACCCGGCGAACTCGACGACGTTGTTGGTCACGGACGTCAGGCCCGGGGCAAATACGCGAGGTGGGCAGTGTCGAGAAGGGCTCTGGGCCCGACGGGCGATCCGTGGGAACCGTCTCGCACGAATAGCTACGTCAGATTGCTGAGGCAAAGATGCCGGATCTGAACGCCGCCTCCGTCAAAGGGGCGGTGAAGACCGTCGAGGGCACCGCGAGGAGCATGGGCATAAAGGTTGTCGGGTAGTCCGTCCCTACTCCGGCGAGGGTACCGCCGGCTCGTTCTCCCCGCGCATGAGGCGCCGGCGGGCGGTCTCCCTGCCGCCAACGGCCCTGACGTGCTCGGTGGCCTTGGCGAGGCCGAAGACGGGCATGTTGCCGTAGACGGCCTCGTAGGCACCGCGCTCCACTATAAAGGTCTCGTGGAAGATGCCGACGCTGCCGTCCGAGCCTACGGTGCGGTTGAAGCGCTGCCAGGCCGGCAGGTGGGGGTCGTCGGGGTTGCGGGCGAACTTCTCCAGGTCCTCGAAGGAGCGCCAGTACTGGACGAGGGCCGGTCCGCGCCAGTAGAGGAAGAACTCGCCGCCGAGGAAGCCCTTCTCGGGGTGTTGGTAGAGCTCCCGGAGCATCGGGCCCATCGCGCGCACCGTCGGGAGCCACTTCCTCACGGCGAGGAGCTTGTTTATGCGCATACCTATAATGAAGACTACGAACGGCTCATCCGTCCGCGCCGTGTACCTGCCGTTGATCACACCCATGGGCTTAGGCTCCTTTCGTGTCTATCGGACGTACTTCCAAGGTTACATGCCCGACGTTACTCGCGCCGAACAGACGGAAGAGCGCGAGACCCACCCTGTACTTATCCCTCAGGGCCGCTTCCGCTCCTTCTGGCACTGCGCCGTCGATGACGCGGGCGATGCCCTCGACGCTCTCGCCTCGGGGTCTGCCCCGGGCGTTGGAGGGGGTCAGGACGACTCGCGGGTTGTTGCGGATACGCTTCATCTTTCCCGAGTTCGGCGGGGTCGTAGCGTAGACATAGTCCCCGACCCGGACGAACCAGATGGTCGTATGGACCACCTCGCCGCTCTTGCGGAAGGTTGTCAGGTTTACGTAGTTGTGGGTGTCCAGGGCCTCAAACGGGCGTGGGAAGCTTCGTTGCTCTTCGACGACGAGCTCCCGAACCCGCAGGCTTCCCACCTCCAGCTCGTCGATGGAG
>JALZNL010000327.1 GCA_030857715.1 Actinomycetota bacterium
CCGTGCCCGGAAACAACCAGAGCATGCGCGACAAGGTCCGCCAGTACAGGGCCAACGTCGCCCACCGAAAGAGCGAGGAAGACTGGTTCGCCCCGCGGGTCTTCCGGCGCTCGATGGAGTACCTGGGCCTTGCCAAGGACGCACCCGGACCCTTCTTCCTCGTCGTCGACGCCTTCGACCCGCACGAGCCGTGGGATCCGCCCGAGAAGTACGCGAACATGTACGGCGAGCCGATCGGCACCGGCGAGCCCATCGCCCCCAACTACGACACCAGCGACTACCTGGAGGAAGAAGAGCTCGAAAGGATGCGGACCCTCTACGCCGGCGAGGTGACCATGGCCGACAGGTGGTTCGGGGAGTTCGTAAGCGGGATGGAGGAGCGGGGCCTGCTGGACGAGACACTCCTGGTCGTCTTCTCCGACCACGGCGTCTCTTTAGGGGAGCACGGCTACACGGGCAAGGTCGCGAGGGCGATCTGGCCTGAGCTCAAGGACACGGTCTTCTTCGTGAGGCATCCGGAGGGCAAGGGCGCCGGCAAGACCAGTGACTTCCGGGCCGGCTTTCAGGACATCGCCCCGACGGTGCTCGGGCAGATGGGCATAGAACAGCCGCAGCCGATGGACGGACAGGACCTCGGCGCTATCCTCGACGGCAAGGGGCCCGAGCAGGCGCGCCCCTACGTAACCCTGGGCTACGATAACTACTCGTGGGCCGAGGACGACGACTGGGCCCTCTCCGCACGCAACGACGGCGAGGAGGCCAGGCTCTACGACCTGCAAAAGGACCCCAAAATGGACCGCAACGTCGCGAGTAGCAACCGGGACGTGGTGGAGCGAATGTGGAACAGCTACGTGCTCAAGGACGCCGGAGGCCAGCCCCCGCCGATGTACTAGACGTCCTCGAATGTTTGCGAGATAGGAGGAGAGGTGTTTGGACCGGGATCGAAGATCGGTACGCTGCTAAGGTGGGCGCCGCTCGCGTTTCTGATCGGCGGCGGGGCTCTGTGGGCCCTCTCCCCGCTGGGGGTTCGGCTCTCCGAAGCCAAGTTCAAGACCCCCGACGTCTTCTGGAAACTTTTCGTGTCGGCGCCCCTGACCCTAGGCCTAGGCCTCGTCGGGCTCTCTCTACTGGGTGGCGAACGCCGGGGGCTTGCGGCGAAGATCGGACTCTGGGCCGCGCTGGCGGGGGCCGCCCTCGTCGTGGCCGGCGACGCGGGGCTCTTCCACCTGGGCGTGGACGACTACTACATTATGGCGGCGCCCGCCTACCGGGCCTTCCGCGCCGGACTGGTCCTGCTGACCGCGGGCGCCCTGCTCTTCGGCGCCGCCGAGACTAGGAACAGGGGTTTGCCGGTTTGGGCCGGGCTGCCGTTCGCGCTTTCGGCCCTGTCCGGCCTCGCCGCGGCCGTCCAAGACCTGGGACCTTTCGGGGCGGCGCTTTGGGCCGTCTTTGGCGCGGGATGGATCTGGCTGGGTTTCGCGTTCCTGGTCGATTCCTTCCAGGGGACGGGTCGCGGAGAAGCGATAAGCGGGCGAAGGTCGGGCCACGGTCTGACAATGCCGAAGGGGACGTCCACGGTTACGGATGGTCGATGAGGTGCTTCGCGGCGACGCTCGTCGACGGCGCCTCGTTTGCGGCGGGACGCGGGACGGAGAACGTCAAGTTCTCTACGGACGGCACACCGGGGCAGCAGCAGGGTAGCTCTCGACGATCATCAACAGGGCCTGAAGCGCTTACTCCCCGTCGGAAGGCTTGATGAAGAAGGCCGGATCTTCCGCCCCGGACTCCAACCATCCGGCCTCCACGGTCGATTCGCTGTTCGCGTCGTCGGAACCGGATCCGTCCAACCGCTCTTCCGATACTCGCGCCAGGTCGCGCGGCTCTTGTCCGTCCCTGCCGTTCTCCCTCGTCATCCCACACCCCTTTCCGTTGCATGAAGGGAGCCGGAAAGCCCGACTCCCTCCCGAAACCTGATACCTGAAGCCTACTTGACGAACTGCTCGTTCTCCGTGGACCCCGGCAGCCCCGTGTTCGGGTTCTCCGGCGTGTCGAACTGGGCCTCCTCGGTCGAGCCGGTGAGGGCTGTGGTGGAGGCGGCGCCGCCGGCGACGACCTGGGCGACCTCGTCGAAGTAGCCGGCCCCGACCTCGCGCTGGTGCTTGGTGGCGGTGTAGCCGTGCTTCTCGGCGTCGAACTCCCTCTGCTGGAGCTCGGAGTAGGCGGCCATGCCGCGGTCGCGGTAGTCGCGGGCGAGCTCGAACATGGAGAAGTTGAGCGCGTGAAAGCCGGCGAGCGTGATGAACTGGAACTTGTAGCCCATCTCCCCGAGCTGACGCTGGAAAGTGGCGATCTCCTCGTCCGAGAGCTTGGCCTTCCAGTTGAACGAGGGCGAGCAGTTGTAGGCGAGCATCTTGCCTGGGAACTCGGCGTGGATGGCCTCGGCGAACGTCCGGGCCTGGTCGAGGTCCGGCGTGGAGGTCTCGCACCACACGACGTCGGCGTAGGGCGCGTAGGCCAGTCCGCGGGCTATGGCCTGGTCTATGCCGGCGTTGACCCTGTAGAAGCCCTCCATCGTCCGCTCCCCGGTCAGGAACCTCTGGTCAGCCGGGTCTATGTCCGAGGTGACGAGGTTGGCAGCATCCGCGTCGGTGCGGGCGACGATGATGGTCGGGACGCCCATGACGTCGGCGGCGAGCCTGGCGGAGATGAGGTTACGGACGGCCTGATTGGTCGGGATGAGCACCTTGCCGCCCATGTGGCCGCACTTCTTCTCCGAGGCGAGCTGGTCCTCGAAGTGGACGCCCGCCGCCCCGGCCTCGATCATGCTCTTCATCAACTCGAAGACGTTGAGCGCACCGCCGAAACCGGCCTCCGCGTCGGCCACGATGGGCGCGAACCAGTTGGTGCCGTTCTTGCCCTCGGCGTGGTGGATCTGGTCGGCCCTCTGCAACGCCTGGTTGATCCTCTTCACCACGTGCGGCACGCTGTTGGCCGGATAGAGGCTCTGGTCGGGATACATCTGTCCCGCCAGGTTCGCGTCAGCCGCGACCTGCCACCCACTCAGATATATGGCCTTGAGCCCGGCCTTGACCTGCTGCACGGCCTGGTTGCCAGTCAAAGCCCCGAGCGCGTTGACGTAGTCCTCCGTGTGCATCAGATCCCACAAACGCTCGGCGCCCATCCGCGCCAGCGTCTGCTCGACCACGACCGAACCCCGCAGCCGCGCCACGTCGTCAGCCGTGTACGGCCGCTCGACCCCGGCCCAGCGCTCGCCCTCCCACTCCATCGCTATCTTCGTCGTCCCGTTCTTCCCGTTCTCCATCTTGTCCTCCTGTGCTCTCTACTTCCGATCCGTACATGATACAGCACGCACTTATGTGCGCATATATGTGCAGCTCAGGCGCGGTAGTCGCCCGTCGCCCGCGTGGGTGGGTACGTGCCCGACGCACCTGGGAAGGAGGGGCGGGGCTGGGCGGAAGGTCTTGCCCTCCGCCCGGCGTCCCCTGGTGTCGTCTGTGGTGATCTTGGTCCCCTCTAGTCCAGGTACTCGTAGCCGGGGAGGGTCAGGAACTCGACGAAGTCGTCCTGGGTGGAGATGCGGTCGAAGAGCTCGGCGGCGGTGCCGAACTCGTCCGTCTCCCACCGCTCGGGGCCGACGATGTCGTTCTTGATCTTCTCGAGCTCCTCGTCGAGCACTTCGCGGAACAGCTCTACCGTCACCTCGGTGCCGTCTTCGAGGGTGCCCTTGGGGTGGTGGATCCACTGCCACACCTGGGCCCGGCTGATCTCCGCCGTGGCCGCGTCCTCCATCAGGTTGAAGACGGGGACGGCGCCGCGGCCCGCGAGCCAGGCCGCGAGGTACTGCACGCCCACGGAGATGTTGCTGCGAAAGCCGTCCATCGTGATG
>JALZNL010000328.1 GCA_030857715.1 Actinomycetota bacterium
CTCGTAGGCATCGGGCATCAGGTTTCGGGCTTCAGGTTTTGAGGGTTGTAGAGAGAGGATGCCGCGAACATGCCACTCTCTCTGAGGCTAATCATGGTGGCGATGTCGGGCTCTAAGCCGCGTACCGTACCCCTAATACCTGTAACCTGATGCCTGAAGCCTCCCCTACGGCGATTCGTTGAAGTTGAGCCAGTACCATCCGAGGTACTGCATCGCCTCGGAGAACCGGTCGAAGTTGGCCGGTTTCGTAACGTAGGAGTTGGCGCCGAGCTCGTAGCCTCTCACGACGTCTTTATGCTCGTTCGAAGAAGAGAAGAGGATGACGGGGACGAGGTGCGTTCGGTCGTCGTCGCGCAACTTTTCGAGAACCTGGTGGCCGTTCAGTTTGGGTAGGTTGACGTCCAGGAGTACGAACTCGGGGGTGGAGTTGGCGTCGCGGCCGTCGTAAGCACCGGTGCCGAACATGTAGTCGAGGGCTTCCTCGCCGGTCCCGGAGACGATCACGTCGTCCACCTCGGCCGCTATGCCGTGCTTGCGGAGGGCGCGCAGCGCCAGGATCACCTGGTCCTCGTCGTCCTCCACGAGCAGTATGGTCTTCTCGCCCACGCTTCCCCCTCCCCTCGCACGACCGGCGCATTATAGCGGTCGACGGCGGGATCTCGCCAGCCACGAGAGAGCCCCCGACGTCTCCGCCGGGGTCTTGAAGACCATAGTCTCTTTTAGGCGATGCTCTCTTTGACGTCCTTCTCGGCCGTCCAGACGCCGGGGTCCTCGGCGTGTTCGGCCTCGCCCTGCTCCTCAAGCCAGCGCTCGGCGTCGATGGCGGCGCGGCAGCCGTCGGCGGCGGCGGTCACGGCCTGGCGGTAGCGGGTATCAGAGACGTCGCCGGCCGCGAAGACGCCGGGGACGCTCGTCATGGTGTGCTCCTTCTGGAGCACGTAGCCTGAACCGTCCATCTCCAACTGGTCCACAAAGAGGCTTGTTGCAGGCGAGTGGCCGATGGCCGCGAAGAAGCCGTCCACCGGGAGGGTCTTCTCCTCGCCGGTCTTCCTGTTCTTGATGCGGACGCCCTCGACGGTGGTCTCGCCCAGGATCTCCTCGACCGTCGTGTCGGTTACGAAGGTGATCTTCTCGTTCTTCTCAGCCCTCTCGAGCATGATCTTGGACGACCGGAACTCGTCGCGACGGTGTATGAGGTACACCTCGTCGGCGAACTTGGCGAGAACCCCCGACTCCTCCATCGCCGTGTCCCCGCCGCCGACGACCGCGACCTTCTTCCCCCTGAAAAAGAACGCGTCGCACGTCGCGCACCCGCTGACGCCCTTGCCGAACAGCCGCTCCTCGCTCTCGAGACCGAGCCACTTGGCCTGGGCCCCCGTGGCGATGACGACCGTCCTGGCGAGCACCGGCTCCTCTTCGCCCTCGGCCCACAGCCTGAACGGGCGCTCGGAGAAGTCCACCTTCTCCACGTTGTCCGGGCGCATCTCGGCCCCGAACCGGGCGGCCTGCTCCTCGAACTCGTCCATCATCTCGGGCCCCTGCACGCCGTCCTTGTAGCCGGGATAGTTCTCGACGTCGGAGGTGAGCATGAGCTGGCCGCCGCTCTCGAAGCCCTGGAAGACCAGCGTCCCGAGGTTCGCCCGCGCGGCGTAGAGCGCGGCTGTGTACCCTGCCGGCCCCGAACCAACTATTACGACGTCGTAAGTCTTCTCCGGCATCTCGCACGCTCCTCGCGTATGAAAATTTCAACTATCCTGATTTTAGTACATCCTGCGAACCGCACGCGCCAAACGTTCACAATTGGAAGGCTTCAGGTTTCAGCCGTCAGCTTCCCGTTGCGGTGCAGGGACTCTCGCGCGCTTGAGGCTCTTTGGGCGGCCTTTTCGGGTGTGGGTGCGCGGACGGTCAGGTGGCCCATCTTGCGGCCGGGGCGGGGTTCCCTTTTGCCGTAGAGGTGGAGGGAGACTCTGGGCATGGCGAGGGCGGCTGGCCAGTCCGGTTCGCCGTTCGTCCAGAGGTCGCCGAGGAGGTTCGCCATCGCGGCGGGCTCGGGGCGGTGGGTGCTGCCGAGCGGGAGGCCGCAGACGGCGCGGAGTTGTTGCTCGAACTGGGAGGTGGCGGCGCCCTCGATCGTCCAGTGGCCCGAGTTGTGGGGCCTGGGCGCGATCTCGTTGACGAGCAACCCTCCCCCGCCCGCCAGAAAGAACTCCACGCAAGCCGTCCCGACGATTCCAAGCTCCTCGAAGACGCCGGCGGCGATCTCGACGGCCTCCTCTTCGACTTCGGGTGGGACCCCGGCGGGCGCGACGGTCAGGTCGAGTATGTGCTGGCTGTGGGTGTTCCGCACGGCCCCGTAATGTTCAAAGGAGCCGTCGAGGCCGCGGGCGGCTACCACGGAGAGCTCGGCCTCGAAGTCCACCCACGCCTCCAGCACGGCCTCCCCGCCGAGGGCATTCCAGGCGGCGTCGGCGTCTTCCGGGGCCGAGATCCTCGTCTGGCCCTTGCCGTCGTAGCCGAAGCCGGCCGTCTTGAGCACGGCAGGTACCCCGATCTCCTCTATCGCGGCGTCCAGAGAAGCCCGGTCCGGCACCGCCCGGAACGGCGTCACGGGAAAGCCTGCGCCCCGCAGGAACTCCTTCTCCCTGAGCCGGTTCTGCGTCGTCCGGAGCGCCCGCAGGCCGGGTCGGACGGGCGCCAGGGCGGAGATCTCCTCGACCGTCTCGGCTGGGATGTTCTCGAACTCTAAAGTGACGACGTCCACGCCGCGGGCGAACCCGCGCGCGGCGTCGAGATCTTCGTAGGGGGCGCTCCACTCGTGGTCGGCGACCCGGCCGGCTGGGCTGTCCCTCTCCGGGGAGTAGACGTGGACCCTGTAGCCCATTCTCCGGGCGGCGAGGGCCAGCATCCGTCCCAGTTGGCCGCTCCCGAGCACGCCGATCGTGGCGCCGGGCAGGAGCGGTCCGCTCAAGCCGGTCCGGGTAGCTCTGAACCCGCCGCCTTCTCGGCCTGCTCCTCGCGGAAGCGTCGGAGCCTATCGCGCAAGCGTGGGCGCGTGTTGGCGAGGATGGCGACGGCGAGGAGGGCTGCGTTCGTGGCGCCGGCCTTCCCGATGGCGAGCGTACCGACCGGCACGCCAGCGGGCATCTGGGCGATGGAGAGGAGGGAGTCCATGCCCTTGAGGGCCCGGCTCTCGACGGGCACGCCGAGCACCGGGACCGTGGTGTGGGCGGAGATCATGCCGGGCAGGTGCGCGGCACCCCCGGCGCCGGCGACGATTACCTCCAGCCCGCGGCTCTCTGCCTCCTTCGCGTAGGAGGCCATCAGGTCCGGCGTCCGGTGGGCTGAGACCACCCGGCTCTCGTGCGCCACCCCGAAGCGTTCCAGAACCTCCGACGCGTGGCGCATCGTCTCCCAGTCAGAGGCGCTGCCCATTACCACGGCAACCAGAAGCTCCGGCGTCTCTCGCTCTTCCATCGTCCTCCCCGGCTCTTTCGGGCCAGTATACGCACCGTGGCCGGGGGCATGTCGCGGGGCGCCGCGGAAAAGATGTAACATGGTGGAAGACAGGTCGGGAGAGTACGCGAGAGGACTCAGACATGTGTCGTCCGCGACGGATCTTGCCGGAGGTTGCATCGTGAGCCTGATGGAGGAACGCGTTACGGTACAACCGGGAGCCGGGCCGGAACCGGGTTCGGAGGAGGAGCTCGGGCGGTTCGCCCGGCTGCAGGAGAGGCTGCGGCCTCTCTCCCGAAAACTGGCCGCGGACCCGCGCGCGCCCCAGACAGTTGTGGTGGTGCCGAGCCTCTCGCTCGACGCGGAGGAGCTCGCCAAGATCTCGGGTGTCCACCACTACGAGGAGCGGCTGCTGTGCATGCTGATGCTACTCCGTAGGCCCCAGACGAACGT
>JALZNL010000329.1 GCA_030857715.1 Actinomycetota bacterium
GAGCGGGCCGCCGGGGAGGCCGCGCGCCGTAAGCGCATGGCGAGCTACAAGAAGGTGAAAAAGCTGCATTCCAAGGGGATGAACATGCTGGCCATCTGTCGCACGCTCGGGATGAGCCGAGAAGCCGTCAGGCGATACGTCCATGCTGACTCCTTTCCGGAGCGCCGCCGCCCTCCGCGCGAGCCCAGCATGCTCGATCCCTTCGAACCCTATCTCGAAAAACGCTGGCAAGAAGGCTGCCGGAATGCGTCGCAGCTGTGGCGGGAGATAAAGGAACAGGGCTATCCCGGCACTCCGAAGCGGGTGCTGGAGTGGGCGAGGCAGCGCCGGGAAGAGCCGGCACCCTCCACGCCCGGCAGGTACCAGGACTCCATGGCCAGGCGCTGCCAGAGACGCACCCTACAGAAGCCGGTCGGTAAGGCGGATCGCGCTCCCTCGCCCAAGCGCTTGGTGTGGCTGCTTCTGGGCGATCCGCAGGATCTGGGAGTCGCCGAGCGTGGGACGCTGGACGAGATGCTGGAAGCCTCTAACGATGTCGCCGTGATCTACCCGCTCATCCAGCGGTTCGAGAAGATGATCAAGAAGACGAGCAGCGCTGGGCAAGCAGAGAGATTCGGCAACTGGCTCGGGGAAGCTCTCGCCAGCGGCGTAAAGGACTTCGAAACCTTTGCCATGGGGCTCAAACGAGAGCGGTCCGGAGTGGAGGCCGCGCTGACTCTACCCTATAGCAATGGACAGACAGAAGGCCAGATCAATAAGTTGAAGCTGATCAAGCGTCAGATGTATGGCAGAGCGAGCTTCGAGATGCTGCGCCAGCGTGTTCTGGGATCCGCTTGATGCCGCGCAGCTCGGAGGGCCGCTTCATCCGCCTTTCGTTGCACCAAAAGCAGCGAAGAGCCGAAGCGGGTCAATACCAATGAGACCGTCCTCGAAGGACCTGAGGCTGATGGTGCTGGCCGCGGTCGTCCGCGGGTCCAACCCGTTGGACGCAGGCCGGGCCGGGTTATCCTTGCGGGGAGATCCGGCCCCTTATCTCGAGGAGATGGCATCAACTACCTACACACCGATGTTCTGAACTACGCGGCGAAGGTCATGGCCGCCGTCGAGGGCCACGACGGGATCAGGTGCGGTTGGCTCGAGGACACGGGCCGACCGTGTGGTGAGCCGGCCACGTACCTCGCGGTGGGCGGCGACCTCGTGGCGAGCAGCGCTCCCGCTGGCGCGGGCGTCGACGTGGAGAGCGGGCCGCAGTGGTTGTGTCGGGGGCACCTAGAGCTGGCGCTGGACGGACCCCCGGAGGACCAGCCCGTCTTCGGGCACCTAACCGACGGTTAGCCCACCACCGGGCCGGGCTTTGGCTTCGCCGGGTCCCGGCCTCGTTCGTTTTCGGCGCCAAGAACACGGGTATGACCTTCGTATCGAATAGGAGGAGGAAGCCGCATGAACCTACGGTTTATCCCGACGAGGGTACACGGGGTGCTCGACTACGTCCACGGTAGCGCCTTGCTCGCCGCGCCGGAGCTGCTACGCACAAAGGACGAGCCGCGGGCGGCCCTCGTCTCGCGCCTGGCGGGCGGGGGAGCGACCGCCTACACCCTGATGACCGACTTCGAGGCGGGCGCAGTGAGAAAGATCCCGATGCCCACGCACCTCAAGCTCGACATCCTGAGCGGCGCGCTCCTGACGGGCGCCCCCTGGCTGCTCGGCTACGCGAAGAGCGGCCCGCGCTACTGGCTGCCGCACGCCTTCGTGGGCGTGGCCGAGGTGCTGGTGGCGTTGGCGAGCAAGACCGAGCCCTCTTACCACAAGGCGAAACCGGAGCCGGTGGACATCGTACAGGCGTTGCTGAAGGTGAGACGGAGCTGACGCTCGCCCGGCTCGCCGAAGGCGGTACCTTTCTGTTGGTGCCGCCCCATCGCTGACCGGGGTCCCACGGGGCCTCGGTCCGCACGCGGAGGACAGGATAATCCTCGCGGGCGGTGACCGGGTATCGGGGCGGGAGGAGCGAGTGAAAGTGCCGGGACGCAGACCGTCACCAGGAGGCGGTCGTTTGCGCGAGGGGGCCGGCGCGGGTAGGTTGTACGCTGACGCCCGAAGCCTACGAGAGGAGCGGGGATGGACCACGGGGAGATGAGCAGCGGTGCCCGCGACGAACACTACGACCTGGTGAGCGTCCTCTACCATGCGCTGCACGGGGCCGACAACTGCGAACGGTACGCCCACGACGCCCAGGCGGCCGGCGACAAGGACCTGGTCGTCTTCTTCCGGGAAGCACAGGGTATGCAGGCGCAGTTGGCCGAGCGGGCCAAGGGGCTGCTCGGTATCGCCCCGCCGGAACCGAAGGAGGCTGTTCGGCCCGACACTCCTTCCCCGCCGGAACCGGAGGAGCGACCGCCGAGGGAGCAGCCACCACCGGGGGAGGAAAGGCCCGAGCGGCGGGGAGAGACCCGGGAGGCGTACGCCGTAGCCTACGGCGCTACCAAAAATTTGCCTGTGCGTTTTGCCTGTGCGTTGAAGAAAGATCCTCGCCCGACCCACGACGCTCACGCACGTGGGAAGATAGCGGCGTTACGCCGATCGACGGTGGTGGGGCGACTCACGTAGGATCTCCCTAACGCCTAGTGCCTGTCGAGCTTCCTGGCCATCTCCTTTATGGGGATACGGTAGCAGATCGAGCGCCCGTGCGGGCAGGTGGCCGGCAGGCGGCTCCCCAACCAGTCCTTCATTAATCTCTCCATCTCCGGGCGGGCAAGCCGGTCGCCGAGCTTCACCGCCGAGTGGCAGGCGATGGTGGCCAGCAGGCGCTCTTCTCTGCCCATCCCCGCCTCGGTGCCCGCTATGGCCGAGAGCGCCTGCGTGAAGGCCCCGACCACGTCGCCCGCGGCCAGCGTCGAGATCACCGACGTGATCCTCACCGACTTCGGGCCGAACGGCTCGGCCTCGAAGCCGTAGACCGAGAGCTCTTCGAGGTTTTCTAGGGCCAGTGCGGCCCGCTCGGGGGACAGCTCCACGACCTCGGGCACCAGCAGCGGCTGGACCGTGGGTGGCCTCTCAGGATCGCCGAGCCGATCCAGGATGGCCCGCTCGTGGGCCACGTGCTGATCGACGACCCACACCGCCCCCGGTTCTTCGACGAGTATGTACCCCGACCCCACCTGCCCGACGACCGTTAGCCCTTCGAGGGTGGGAAGGGTTCCCCTTTCGGGCACCTCGGCCGCTTGAGGAATCTCTCCCCCGGTCGGCTCGGAGACCCGGTCGGGCGCCTCGGAGAGCGACCGGGAGGCCTCGTCGATACGGCGTTTGTACTCGGGCAGCCGGGCGACCTTTTCGGGCTCGACCCGGCCAGGATACCCCCGGGGTGACTCCTGCTCGAAGAGGCTCCTCTCTTTTCGCTCGCCGCCCTTGCGCGAGCGGGTTGTCCCGCCTTCCGCTCGCGGGAGCCCGGCCAGGGCCGAAGGCGGCGAGAAGGCCGGGCGGTCCGGGGACGTGGGAAAGGCTCGGTCCGCTCGGTCCTCATTGCGGGCGGGATGCGCGGGGGGCCGTTGCTCCCGCCACTCGATGGCCAGCTTCACCGCGTCCGCCACGGCCCGCCTTGCGGCCCCCTCGTCGGAGAAACGCACCAGCCGCTTGGTGGGGTGGACGTTCACGTCCACCGCCCTCGGATCCACCTCGATTCGCAGGGCGACCGGCGGGTAGCGTCCGGCCGCCACGGTCCCCCGGTAGGCGTCGTCGAGCCCGCGGTTGAAGCCCTCGGCCGAAGCCCACCGCCCGTTGACGGAGACGGTCTGGCACGACGAACGGCTCGTGCGGGTGAGGCTCGGCGGCGCCGCGTAGCCCGCCAGGCGAAACGGACCGTGCTCGTGCTCCACGCGCCGGAACGCGCGCGCCTCCCCCACGCCGTACAGC
>JALZNL010000030.1 GCA_030857715.1 Actinomycetota bacterium
GCCGGCGGGCGGGTACCTCGTCGAGGTGCGGTTCGGCGCCGCGGGGGATGGGGGAGTGGGGCGGGTCGTTGCGAGAAAATACTTCGCGATCGGGGACCCGCAGGACTAGTACGCCTGCGCTTTTCCGATACAATGGGTTGCGATCTGAGCGCGGCCCCCGGCCGGGCGGTCGGGCCACAAAGGGAGGGAAACATAAGGCGCGCCACGGACAGCATCCTGAACGTCATGAGCCTGCTCCTCGTCGGGATCGGCCTCGCCGTCGCCCTCACATTCTTCGCCGGTTCGCCGGCCCGCGACGCCGGCGCCGCGGATAACTCGGAGCCGGTCTCCCAGAAGTCGACGGCCCGCCCCGAGGCAGCCGTCGTCTCCCCCGAGGTCGACAAATCCCTGGAGAAAAAGACCTCGGAAGGCAAACGCAAGGAGGCCCCGCGTCAGCCGGTCGTCGAAGGTCCGGAAGACGAGGCCCTCAAGGTAACCGTCCCAGCGATGAGCCGATTGCAGAACACGAGCGTGCCCTACGCCGACGGCGGCAACGAGGCCGCGTTCAAGCGGTACGCGGGGGTGCATCTGCGGGGCACCGGCCACCCGTGGGAGAGGGAGGCGAATGTCTACATCGCCGGCCACCGCCTCGGCTACCCCGGCACGGACAGCTTTCTCGCCTTCTGGGACCTCAACCGGTTGGAAAATGGGGACAGGATCATCCTCACCGACGCCGACGGGAAACGCTACGTCTACAAAGTCTTCAGAGAATTTGTGGTCGAGCCCACCCGGGTCTCCGTGACACAGCCGCTCGAAGGGCGTAACATCGTGACCTTGCAGACCTGCACGCTGCCGGACTACTCGCGGCGCCTGATCGTGCAGGCCGAGAAGGTCGCTTAAAGGTTGAATCACCGCAATGTGGTAGGGGGGTAGAGGTTGCTCCGGTCACCGGCGCGCAAAAACAGGGAGACGGCCCCGGCCAAGAAGCGGGTTGAGACACCGCCTCTGACCAAGGGCAACATGCAGGTGCGGGTGCTTTCGCTGGCCGTCCTCATCGCGCTCGTCTTCACGGTCCTCGGCGCCCGTCTCTGGTACCTGCAGGTGCTCACCGGCGAGGAGTACAACGTCATGGCCCAGAACACCGGAACCATGACCGTGAAGAACCCGGCCCAGCGCGGCGTCGTCTACGACAGGGACGGCGAGATCCTCGCCAACAACGTCCCCGGCCTCAACGTCACGGCCATACCGAACGAGATCTCCCGCGAGAAGGTCGGCGAGCTCGCCGAGGTCCTCGGCGCCGACCCGAATAGCGTCCAGGAGCGCTACGATGCGGCCGTCGATCTCGGGGCGGCCTACAGCCCGATCCTGGTCAAAGAGAACGCCGACCAGGCCGCCGTCACGTACGTCAGCGAGCGCACGCGGGAGTTCGGCGGCGTCCAGGTAAACGATGACTGGGTGAGGAGCTACCCTGAAGGTAACCTGGCCTCACACGTCCTCGGCTACACGGGCGCCGTCACCCAGGACGAGCTGACGCTGGACGCCTTCGAGGGCCTCTCCAACGACTCCATCGTCGGCAAGAGCGGCGTAGAGGTCTACTACGAGGAGGCCCTGCGGGGCGACGCCGGCTGGCAGAAGTACGACGTGGACGTGCTCGGCCGGATAGTCCCCGACGGGGCGCGGGTCAACTCCGCGAGCGAGTTCGTGGACGAGAACGGGATGCCCATGGAGTCCAACCCCACCGAGGAGCTGCCCGACCGCGTCGAGGAGCCCGAGCCCGGCAACAACCTCTCGCTCACCGTAGACGTGGACCTCCAAAGGGTCGTCGAGAGTGAGCTCGAGGCGGCCCTCGACCGCACCAGGGCCGAGGGCTACGAGGGCAGGGGCGGGGCGGTCATCGCGATGAACCCCGAGAACGGCGAGGTGCTCGCGCTCGCTAGCCGGCCGGACTTCGACCCGCAGCTCTTCGTCGGGGGCGTCTCCGGCGAGCAGGAGCTCGAGGAGTACCAGTACCTGGCGTCGGAGAGGTCGGGGTACCCGTTTACGAACCGCGCGATCACGGGCGGCCAGCCCGGGGCCTCGACGTTCAAGGTCTTCACCGGCCTCGGCGGCATGGCCGCGGGCGTCATCGACGCCTACACCACCTACACTGATACCGGGGATTGCTTTAAACCGGCCAGCGTGTCGGTCAGCCCGTGCTACCAGAGTTGGCGGCAGAACAGCCCCAACTACGAGTACCTCGGGGACCACGGCACCCAGAACTTCACCGAGGCCATCGCGGACTCCAACGACAAGTTCTTCTACCAGGTGGCCGACTGGGTCTGGAACCAGACCGACGACAAGGCCTGGCTCCCGCACTACTACGAGGAGTGGGGCTTCGGCAAGCTCACCGGCATAGACATCAGCGGCGAGACCGAGGGGCGGGTTCCAACCGCAGCCCGCGAGAGGGAGCTCGCGGAAGCGCTCGGCAACCCCGAGGAGGCGTTCTGGAGCGTGGGGGACTGGATCAACCTCTCCATCGGACAGGGAGACCTGCTCGTCTCCCCGGTCCAGATGGCCCGGGCCTACTCCGCCATCTACAACGGGGGGACGCTCGTCACCCCGCACGTCGCCAAGGACGTGCGGGACCAGAGCGGGAAGTTGGTGGCGGAGATCTCGCCCGAGCCCGCCGGCCAGATGAACACGAACCAGTACCAGCTTGACACCGTGATCCAGGGGTTCCGCGGCGTTACGGCGGAGAAGGGGACCGCCGAGAAGATCTTCGAGGGCTCGGAGATTCCCACCATAGGCAAGAGCGGCACGGGCGAGCTGCCGACCGGAGACTACGTGAACTGGTTCGCGGGATGGACCGAGAACCAGGGCGAGCCGCTCGTCGTCGTGACCATGATCGAGGGCGGCGGCGCCTTCGAGGCGGGCTCCGAGATGACGGCCGGCCCGGCCGTGCGCCACATCCTGGAGGCGTACTACGGCGTCGAGCAGTCGCCGGAGGACCCGCACCCGACGGGCACCCCGCCGATAGACCCGGCGGACCGCACCTCCACGGAGAGCGTCGAAGTCACCGCCGCACCGGAGTAGCGTGGAACTCTTCCTGGCCTCGCTGCCGAGCCCGCCGTCCCCGATCATGTTCGAGGCCGGGCCTTTCGCCCTGCGCTACTACGGCCTGTGCATCGCTCTTGGCATCGTCGTCGCGACCTGGCTGGCCGGCCGCGAGCTCGCCCGCAAGGGCTACGACCGGGAGCTGGCGCTCGACTCGCTGTTCTTCATCATCCCGCCCGGTTTCGTCGGGGCGCGGGCGTACCACGTCATCACGGACTACGATCTCTACGCCGACGACCCCTGGCCCGGCGTCATCGCGGTCTGGAACGGGGGGCTCGGCATCTACGGCGGCGTCGTCGGGGGCTTTATCGGGCTCCTCGTCTTCTCGCGCATCCGAAACATAAGCCCACTCGCCTTCGCCGACGCTGTGGCGCCGGGCCTGATCCTCGCGCAGGCCATCGGCCGCTGGGGCAACTACTTCAACCAGGAGCTCTTCGGACGGCCCTCGCAGTTGCCTTGGGCCATCAGGATCGCCCCGGAGAACAGGCCGGAAGGCTTCACCGACGCGGAGACCTTCCATCCCACGTTCCTCTACGAGAGCATCTGGAACGTGCTCGTCTGCCTCGTCCTGCTCTGGGTCGCCCGCCGGTTTGCGACCTGGCTCAAGGACGGCGACCTCTTCCTGCTCTACGTCAGCCTCTACTCGACGGGGCGGTTCTTCATGGAGCTGCTCAGGATCGACCCGGCGTTCCTGATCGGGGGCACCATCCGCGGCAACCTCCTGGTAGCCAGCGTCCTCGCCCTCGGCTTCGCCATGGTCCTGCTCCTCCGTCACTCGAAACCCCGACCTAAACGGTCAGGGTAGGTTTCAGGCTACAGGTTTCAGGCTACAGGTAAGGGCACCTGGGTGGAATATGAACGGGCCGCCCACGGTCGCTGATCGGAAGTACCATCCAGGGTTCACTCGAAGCGCGGCTCTTTTTTGTGGCGGCGTGAGATAGGCTGCAGACGACTTGCCTGAAGCCTGGTGCCTAAAGCCTGAAACCTAGAATCCACAGCCCGAGAAGCAGCGCCTCTGCCGCCAGCACGATGATAACCGGCGCGAGCGCGCGGACGGTCTTTCGGCTGTGGACCGTAGGCGCGACTAGGTAGCCGAAGACGAAGCCCCCGGCGAGGCCGCCCATGTGGGCGGTGTTACTGACGTTCGGGATCGAGAGGCCGATCCAGAGGTTTATTGCCAGCAGGATCAGGAGCTGCCGGATCACGGGGTTCTGCCACGAGAACGTTCCCCTCCGCAATGCATACCCGAGGATACCGCCAAGCAGCCCGAAGATGGCGCCCGAAGCTCCCACGGCCGGGGTGTCGAACCCGCCGAAGTACAGGTATGCGATGCCGCCCGAGAGCCCGCTCAGCAGGTAGAGGGCGAGGACGCGGCCGCGCCCGAAGGCGTTCTCGACAAAGGAGCCGAGAAAGTAGAGGGAGAGCATGTTCAGGGCCAGGTGGAGGAACCCCGAGTGAAGGAAGACGCTGGAGACGAGCCGCCAGGCCTGCCCGCCTGCTACCAGTTCCGGGATCAGGGCGCCATCGTCGAGGATGCCCATCGGTTGGGCCACCAGGGCGACGTTCCAGGGGACGATGGCCGAGCCGAGGTACGCGACGCCGAGGTAGACGAGGACGCAGGCGGCGATGAGGCCGTAGGTTACCGGCAGGCGCTGGGCGCTGTTCCCGATCAGGGGCGCTTCACCTCGCGGGCGGCGTCGCCGACCTGCACCTTGGAGAGGTCCTGGAGGGGGCCGCCGAGCATGGACTCGAGGTCGGGGTCGTTGGGGGAGCCGGTGCCGAAGCCCTGTATGCGTACGTCGTCGCCGAGCATCTGGCCGAACATCCGCTGCAGGTTCTCCTGCATCTCCCCGATGTCCACCGCCCCGAATGGGGAGTTCGCCGTCTGCTGGAGGCGGGCGACGGAGAGGCGCTCCTTTACCTCCGTCACCTCGGCCTGGGCCTTGACGTCCTCGACGGTCCCGAGCGTCTCGCCGGTGTCCGGGTCCCAGACCTCTTCGCCCTCAGGAGAGAAGACCTCGAAGACCATGCCGGTCCGCACGCCGTCGTTGCGTCCCCTGTTCAGCACGATCTCGTTGCTTCCCAGTATCTTCGCCACCTTGCCCTCGACCGCCATGCGACTCCCTTCGGCCGGCGGAACATCGCCGGCGCCACTGATTCCGTTCGGTTCTCCGCAGGATTATATCTCTCACGACGTTGCCGTCCGTCCGCGTTAGAATCTTCGCCGTGCAGGAGAGGACCAACAGCATCGGACGCCACCTGCCGATCTCAGGCGGGCTCGGGAACATGCTCCAGCAAGCCGGGGACCTCGGCTGCGAGACGGTGCAGGTCTTTATCTCCAACCCCCAGGGCTGGGCCGAACCGGTCCTCCGTCCCGACGCGGCGGAGTTCGCCCGGGGCGCGCGGGAGCGCGGCATCTCTCCGACCGTGGCCCACGCGAAGTACCTGATCAACCTCGCCTCCCCGAAGGAGGAGCTCAGGGAGCGCTCGGTGCGCGCCCTGGCCGCCGAGCTGTCGGCCGCGGGCGAGATGGGGATAGACCTCGTGGTCGTCCACTCCGGCAGCCACGGGGGAGACGGGGAGGGGAAAGGTCTGGACCGTCTCGTGGACGGACTGGAGCGCGCCCGGGAGCTCGCGGCGGCGTCTGGGCGGGCGGCGGAGCCGCTGATAGAGAACTCCGTCGGCGCTGGGAGTCAGCTCTGCTGGACTTTCGACACGTTAGGAGAGGCGACGCGGCGGGCTGGGGTGCGGGCCTGCGTGGACACGGCCCACGCCTTCGTGGCCGGCTACGACCTCGCGATCTCGGGTGGCCCCAGCCTCGTCGCCGCGGAGTTGCGGGCGGCGCTCGGGGAGGCGGTGGGGCTCGTGCACCTCAACGACGCGAAGAACGAGCTCGGCAGCCACCGGGACGGGCACCGCAAGGTGGGGGAGGGCATGATACCGGCCCCTTCGTGGGCCGAGTTCTTCGCCGCGCTTCCGGGGGTTCCTGCGGTCATGGAGACGCCCTACGAGGGGCCCGAAGCCGACGCAGAAGAGGTGCGTATCGTCAAGGGGCTGGCGGGCGGGTTGCGCAAAGCGGCGGCCGGGGGATAGAATCTAGGTCGTGAAGACGCTCGAGATCACCCCGAAGAGCAAGGATGGCGACCTCCTCCGGGCAATCGGAGAGACCCTACGCGCCGAGCGCACGGAGCGCGGCCTGACCCTCAAGCAGGTCGCCGAGGGCGCCCACGTCTCAGTCTCCTACCTCGCCGAGATCGAACGCGGCGAGAAGGATCCCTCGTCGAGGGTCCTGGAGAGCATCGCGGGCGGCCTCGAAGTCGAGGTCAGCGGGCTGCTCGTCCGTATTGCCTCCTCGCTCGAACCCGCGCCCGTCGTCCCGGTCGCGAACTCGCTGGCCGCCTAGTAGCACGCTGGCTGCACCAGCTTGTCAGCACGCTCCGGCTTCGCCTTCGCTCTCAGCATGGCGCTTCGCGCCTATCAGCCCGCCCCCTCCGGGGACTTTCAGCTATTCAGCTATTTCCCAACAGGAGATGTCTGGGCTGGCGGCACGTATCGGCCGCAGGCTGTAGCAGGCGTGTACTTCTTCAAGCCGATCGCGGCGTCGGACGCGGAGGAGATCTCGCGCTGGCGCTACCCCGAGCCCTACACCACGTACAACGGCGATCCGGCCTCCGTTCCCGGCCTGCTCGACCCCCGCTACAACTACCACGCCGTCACCGTCCCCGACGGCGAACTTGTCGGCTACTTCTGCTTCGGCGCGGATGCCACCGTGCCGGCCGGCCGCAAGCTGGGCCTCTACGACGAAGACGCCCTGGACGTCGGCCTCGGCATGCGGCCCGACCTTACCGGGCGGGGCCTGGGCCCGGACTTCGTGCGCGCCGGCCTCCGCTTCGCCCGGCAGACCTTCTCACCCCCCGCCTTCCGCCTCACCGTAGCCGCCTTCAACAGGCGGGCCGTAAAGGTCTACGAAGCCGTCGGCTTCGAGGTGATCCACTCCTTCGGAGACCGGGGGGTCGAATGGCTCCTCATGAGGCGTCCGGCGTAGCCGAGCCTCGCGCCGGAACCCCGCGACGAGGTAGGAGGCCGAAACCTGAAACCTATGCGGCGAAAAAGTAGGCGGCCATCACGCCCACGAAGTTGTATCCGGCGTGCGCCAGAAAGCTCGCGGTGGTGTTGTAGCGGCGTCGCAAGTATCCGAGGCCCAGGGAGAGCACGAAGATGTAGCCCAGAAGCAGGGACGGACCGTACTGCACGTGCATCGAGGCGAAGAGGATGGAGGTCGGGATGATGCCGAGGATCGGCTGGACCGCGCCGCGGAAGAGCGTCTCTTCGCCCAGGCCCGCCCCGACCCCGATCAGCAGCGCGAAGAGCACGGCCGTGCCCGCGCCCATCCCCCGCGGGTCGAAGAGGGTGCCCGAGATCTCCCCGACCTCCCTGTATAGCCCCGGCTGTACCTCTCTGAACAGAAAGTCCGCCCCGAGCGACACCGCGAACGCCCCAACGACGAAGACCACGACGACACCTATCTGAGTCAGGCCGAGCGGCCCGTAACCGAGACGCGAGAGGGTCTGGCGCAGGCCGCGCCGGACACCCGCGCCCACGCCGAGAACGGCGACCACGACGAACGGGAGTTGGCTCGCCAGGAGCAGGCCCACCGGGAGCCTGCCGCCCGTGCCGAGGGAGAAGGCGCCGATCTCCTCCAACTGGTCGAAGCCGAGGATGCCGATCAGGTTGTTCGTCAGCAGCACCATCGCGAAGAGCCAGAGCGCGAGCAGGACAGGCGGGTCGGTCACGAAGGTCGGGGGGCGCCGGCCGACGATCTTGAGCAGGGTCGGGACGCACAGGGCCACCCCGACGAGGCCCGCAGCGAGTACCGCGCCGGCCGTGATCGCCAGCAGCCCCGGCGGATAAATCTCGGCCGGCACCTCACCCGAGAGCCGCGCCGCGCCCAGAAGCGTCCCCGCGCCCAGCACCAAAAGCGAGACGAAGAGCAGGACGATCCAGAACGAGATCTCCGCCCGCCGG
This sequence comes from Actinomycetota bacterium, assembly GCA_030857715.1. The sequence goes on from JALZNL010000030.1 coordinate 8,098, forward strand.
CTTCCCCTCGACCATTGCGCGAGCACGGCCAGGCCGCCGACGAACACCGTCACCGCGAGCGAAGCAAAGAGGCTCTCCATAACCGACCAAGAGGTTAGCACACGAAAAAACCCCGGCCGCGCGAAATCCGCGGCCGGGGAGCTTCACCTGGGCTAGGAAGGGGGAAAGCCCAGTAACCGCAATGTAAAGCCGCAAGGTGACAGCCGGGCTACTGGCGGATAACAATCGGGTAACAGGTGTCAGCACTTCAGCCTGTCAGCACGCTTCGGGCCTTCGGCCCTCGCTCTCAGCCCGTCAGCTTCCTTGGCCGTTCGGGGACTCGCCCCGTGCCGTTCGCCGTGCGGTGTTCTGCGAGGGTGCCGGTGTTCTTGTGACCTTTCTCGGGCGCGGGTGATTCGTCTGATGTTCCGGGCAACGCCCATCGTCCCGGCTGAAATGCTGAGAGTCCCCGAAGGGGACGTGCTGACAGGCTGAAGTGCTGACGAGCGGAGGCGAAGCCGTAGCGAGACCTACGGATCTCTGTTCTCCGCGCTTTCTAGTCCGTCTAGTATGGGGCCGAGCTCTTCGTCGCGCGCGGCTTCGAACTCTTCGAGGGTGTCCGCTTCGCGGGCTATCGCGGCGAGGCGCGCGGTGAGGCCGGTGCCGTCTCTGGCGGCGAGGGCGCGCCAGGCCAGGAGGCGGTGCGGGCGTTCCAGCGCCAGAGAGGCGGCGCCTGTTTCGAGCAAGTCTTCGAGGGCGGCGTGCAGGGCCTCGGCTTCTTCTACGGTGAGATGCAGGTGGACGGGGCGGTCCTCCGCCAAGTCAGCGGACCTTCTCCAGGTAGATGCGGTCCTGGGTGATCACGACCCGAAGGTCGTCGGGGGAACCGCGCAGGTAGCCGCGCCACTCGCGCCCGAATACGTCGGAGTCCTGGACGTCAGTGCGGACCAGTATGCCGTCCTCGTACTCGTCGAGGACGGCCGGGTGCTCGGAGAGCTGGCCGCGCCGGACGGGGTCGCGCCGGTATATGGAGTTCCTGGACCGGAAGCTCTGCACGCTCGAAGGCGTCGTGTTGAGCTCCTGGGCGATCCACTCGTCCCCCCGCCCATCCTCGACCCAGCGCCGGATCTTCGACGCGTGCGGCTTTAACGCGACCCTTCTGTTTCCCACGTCCCCCTGCTCCTTCGACGGATTTCGTTTTCTAGTCCATATGTACCACTTTTTGTTTCTCGACGCTAGATGCATCTTTGTCGGCGCTACGTCGGGTGCATAAGGGCCGCGGCCATGAGGAGCACGAGAACGCCCCGTACCGTCCAGCAGGCGGTGCGCACCCAGTTGGACGCGACGAGGAAGTGGTGGGACGTTGCGACGAACCTCTTTCCGAGGATGCCGTGTTGCGGTGACTGGAGGAGCGCGGTGGAGAGCCACACCGCCGCCAGAAGGACGAGCCCGAGCAGGGGCAACGAGAAGGGGACGCCGTCTGGCGGCCGGGCCACCAGCGCGACGGCGGTGCCGGTCTCGACGAGCATCGGCGGTCCGACGACGAGGCCGGTGAGGCGGGAGTGGGCCTGGGAGTATTCGGCGAAGCCTTCCCTGCCGACGCGGCCGAAGAGCGGATAGTGGACGATCTGGACGAACCAGATGAGGCCGACCATGAACAGCGTCGCCCCGACGTGAACGAGAAGGACGAGTTGCACCCGTAATCTACACTTCGCGGCCGAGTAGCCTGTCCGCCGCGGCGAGCCCGGAGAGCGCCGCGCCCTCCACTTTCGGCTGCCCAAAGCCGTCGCCGCAGAAGACGAGCGGGGGATCCTCGGACGCCACGAGGCACGGCTCCTTGTGCGAGGACGTGACCCAGCTGTAGCGCCAACGGGCGAGCGAGGTCTCCACGGTCGCGGAGGCCAGGTCGGCGCCGAGTTGCACTCCGGCGAGGCCGAGCAGAGCGCGTGTGACGTCGGCTTCCCCGTCGTCGTAGTGCTCGCGGGACCATTGCGGTCCGGCGTGGATCGTCAGGGCCGGACGGTCTGAGATGCCCTTTGTGGCGTTCTCGCCGATCCAGTCGAGGGGCTCACCCTTGATCTGGACGCCTCCGGGTTCGGGGACCGGGGAGGCGCCGTCCAGAAGGGCCATCAGCGCGACGCACGGGTCGTAGGAGATTTCTTCCAATTGCCGGCGCGCGTCCTCGGGCAACGCGTAGTTGCCTGATTCCGCCAGCGCGAGGGACTGCGGGACGGGGGCCGTGAGCAGCAGGGCGTTTCCCGACACCGTTTCGCCGGACTCGCACGCCACGGTCCAGCCGTTCCCTATCTGGTCCATGCGGACGACGTGTTCGCCGGAGCGCACGTCGAGGCCGCCGGCGAGGTGTTTCGGGATCGAAGTCATTCCACGGGAGCCGCGGTAGCGGGGGTGGCCGTCCGGGTTGACGTTCCCTTCGGCGTCCGCGAAGCCGCGGGACCACTCGGCGGCGGCGCCCGCGTCGAGCCAGCCGTCCACCAGGTTCTCGAACCTATCGTCCCTGACCGTGAAGAACTGGGCGCCGTGGTCGAAGCCGGCGCCGCCGAAGCGGCGGGTCGCCATCCGGCCGCCGACGCCCCTCCCTTTGTCCAGGACGGTGACGCGCCAACCCGCATCGCTTAGCTCACGGGCGGCGAGCAGGCCCGAGATGCCGGCGCCGACAATTACGCAGGATTCATCTGGCATCAGGCTAGGCTTTCGCCGGGCGGCGGGTTGGGGGGCGCAGGGTGGAGAGGCCGCCGTCGACGCCGAGGGTTTGGCCCGTGATCCAGCCGGACTCGGAGCCGAGCAGGTACGCGATGGCCGCCGCGATGTCCGCGGGCTCTCCGAGCCTGCCGAGCGGGTGGAGGTCCAGGGAGGCCTTCCTCGCGGTCTCGCTGCGCGTGACGTTCTCCGTCATGGGGGTCTGCACGAGGCCGGGCGAGACGACGTTGAAGCGCAGCCCCCTGGACACGTACGAGGCCGCCGCCGAGAGCGCGAGCCCGGCGACGCCGGCCTTCGCGGCGGCCACGGCCTCGTGGTTGGCGAGCCCCACGCGGGCGGCCACGGAGGAGAGCAGCACGACAGAGCCGCCGTCGGGCATGTGCCTGGCCGCCGCCTTCACCGTGTTGAAGGCCGTCGTCAGGTTGAGGGAGATCTGGCGGGCGAACTCGTCCTCCGAGGTCATGTGGGCCGGTTTGAGCAGGAAGGACCCGACGCAGTTGACCGCGCCGATGATGGCCCCATGCTCCTCCTTTACGCGGGAAAACAGGTCGTCCACGGCCTTCCCGTCCGTCGCGTCCACGGCGTAGTAGGGGACGTCGAGCTCTCCGGCCAGGTCTTTAAGGCGTCCCTCGTCTCGGGCGGCGAGCACGGGGTTGGCCCCGTCTCGGGCGAGGCGGCGGCACAGCTCCGAGCCGATGCCGCCGGTGGCCCCGAGAACCAAATAGGTATTCGCGTCACTATCCATGGGTGAGTCCTCTTTCTCTCTGTAGGTGCGCCATCTCGGCGGCCAGGCTGATGCTTCCGAAGTGGACGTCTACGATGTCCCGGACGTCCTCCGAATAGCCGCCGGCCATCGTTACCGCGACCGGGATGCCGCGTTCCCGGCAGCCCTCCAAGACGATCCGGTCCCGTTCGGCGAGGCCGGCCTTCGTCACGGAGAGCCGGCCCAGGC
>JALZNL010000330.1 GCA_030857715.1 Actinomycetota bacterium
CATTAATGATGTTGCGCAGATTGCTGCGCCCAGCCGGGTTAAGCTCATGGTTGTCGTATAGCGTTGTAAGATAGATTAGCCGATTCTTCAGAAGCTCAAGATTCGAGAGTTGCTTGCCTCTGTTGTTCATCGTCTCGAACGCGACGAAGACATCGAACTCATCCTTGATAACGTACTCGTTGAACAGAAAACGTCGAGTCAGTTTCTCGTAGACACTCTGCAAGCCTTCGGCCCCTTGTTGCTGATAAAGGCTGTCAAGCTGCTTCGAGAAGTATTGCTTGGCGTTGCCAAGGTTGAGTGTATAGAAGGTCTCCTGTATAGAATCTCCCCCCTCCTCCTCGAAAATCTTGTAACGCAGATACTCGTAGCTAGGGTTGTCCGCCGTGTAGCCGAACTTGTAAGCTCGGTACTCGCCGCCGCGAGGATCGCTCTCGAACAGAAATTCACTTTGAACGTACGCTATGCTCAAGCTGCCCGAGATAAAGACGTCATGGTCGAGTTTGCCACGATTCTCTGGCAATGCTCTGACCTTCTCGACGAAGGCCTGTAGGAAAATCACGAATGTCGTTAAGCGCTGCTGCCCATCAACGACATGGTAGATGCTGTAGGAGCGGTCTCTTATCAAGAAGTATTCGTCATCGTTTTCTTTGACGCTATCCGCCGGAACTTGCTTGAGTGTCAAAACACCCGTGTAGTGTTTGCGTCTATAGTTATCGGGAAGATTCATAAGATCTTCCCAGAAATCTCTAAGCTGTTCAGGCTGCCAGGCATAGCCACGCTGGTAGTCTGGGATTCTGAAGAGCTTCTTCTCAAACAGACTATTCAGCGGTTTCGGCTCGTCCACGGTTCATCCCTTCCCGAGACAGAGAATGCAGAGGCTACCCGATACTACTCTCCGACCCATAGCCCTCCAAGTGCCCCTTCACGGCATTCAGAAACTTGAGGGCGGCGCCGCCGTCGAGGATGCGGTGGTCGAAGGAGACTTCGAGGTTCATGATGCTGCGGATGGCGATGGCGTCGTCGATCACCACCGGGCGCTTGACGATGGCCTCAGCCTGCAGGATGGCCGCCTGCGGATGATTGATGATCGGGGTAGAGGCGACGCTACCTAGAGAGCCAGGGTTGTTGATGGTGAAGGTACCGCCGGAGACATCGTCCGCGTTGAGCTGGCCGGCTCTGGCCCGTTTGACGACGTCGTCTACGCGGCGGGCGAGACCCGTGATGTTCAGCTCGTCGGCGTCGGGGATGACGGGCACGATCAGGGCCCCGTCCAGATCCACCGCGATCCCGATGTTGATCTTCTTTCTCAAGACTATCCTGTCCTCGTCCCACACGGAGTTGAGGACCGGGTTCTGTTTGAGCGCCTCGACCGCCGCCTGAACTATGAACGGCAGGTACGTGAGCTTGACGCCCTCGCTCTCCTGGAAGACCGCCTTCTCCTTTTCGCGCAGGGCGACGAGGCTGGTCATGTCCACCTCGACGAGGGTCCAGGCGTGCGGGATCTCCTTCTTGCTCGACGCCATCCGGTTGGCGATGGCCCGGCGGATGCCCGTAAGGTCCTCGATCCTGTCGCCGTCGTGGATGGTCACCCGCTGCGGCGCGGCCCCAGGCTCCGCGGCCTTCGCGGGTTCGGGTGGGGTCTTCGGCGCCGCCTCCTGCTTCTCTACGAAGCTTTCTATGTCTTTCTTTGTCACCCGGCCGCCGGTGCCTGTGCCGGAGATGGAGGAGATCTCGACCCCGTGCTCGGCCGCGAGCCTCCGCACGACGGGCGAAGACCGCCGCAGCTTGAGCTCCTCGGCGCTCGCCGCCGACCGCCCGTTATCCTCGCCGCCCGTGGCCGGGTGAACCTCTGCGGCCGGGGTTGCCGCCGACGCGACGGGCTGGGCCTCCGTCCCGGCGGCGGGGAACTCTTCAGTGGGCGATTCAGTCGATGTGTCCTCGCGTGGGGGAGATTCTGAGGTTTCTTCGCCGCCCGTCGCAACGAGGGCGATCTCGGTCCCCACGTCAACCGTCGTTCCTTCCGAGACGAGGAGCTTCTGGAGTTTTCCGGCGAGCGGCGAGGGCAGTTCGGTGTTGACCTTGTCGGTGTCTACTTCGGCGATGGGCTCGTCCTGCTCGACCTCGTCGCCCTCGGCCTTGAGCCAGCGCGTTATGGTGCCCTCGGTGACGCTCTCCCCGAGTTGGGGCATGGTTATTGGTTCGGCCATCTCTTCCCCCTGCCTAGTAGCGCGCCAGGTCCAACATGGCCGCCTCTACCGCCGCCGCCGACGGCACGAAGGCGTCCGTCAGGGGCTTGGCGAAGGGCGCCGCCGGGCTGTCAGGACCACCGATCCGCCTCACCGGACCGTCGAGCCACTCGAACGCGTGCTCGGCGATGAGCGCCGCTATCTCGCCCGAGACGGAGCCTTCGAGGTTCGCCTCGGAGACGACGAGGGGTTTTCCGGTCTTCTTCGCGGAGGCGAGGATGGTCTCTTTGTCCAGTGGGTAGAGTGAGATGGGCTCCACCACCTCTGTCTCGATGCCGTGCTCGACGGAGATCTTGTCTGCTGCTTGCAGGACGTCGTTGAGCATCAGTCCGTAGGAGATCACGGTCAGGTCCGTCCCCTCTCGATGGACCTTCGCCCGGTCCAACGGCACGGAGTAGTCCTCGTCCGGGACCTCGCCTTTCAGGAGCCGGTAGGACTTCTTGTGTTCCAGGAAGAGGACGGGGTTTGGGTCGCGGATGGCGCTCTTGAGGGCACCCTTGGCGTCGGCGGGGAAGGTCGGGGCGACGACCTTGAGGCCGGGGGTGTTGCAGAAGTACGCCTCGATGCTCTGGCAGTGGAAGAGGGCGCCGCCGGGGACGACGCCGTAGGGGGCGCGGATGGTTATGGGCACGGTGTAGGCGCCGTTGGAGCGGTAATAGAACAGGGCTGCCTCGTTGACGATCTGGTCGAACGCCGGTGGTATAAAGTCCGCGAACTGTATCTCCGCCACCGGCCGCATCCCGTTGACCGAGAGGCCTATGGCGGAGCCAACGATCAGGCTCTCCGCGAGCGGCGTGTCGAAGACCCGCGCCTCCCCGAACTCCTCCTGCAATTCCGCCGTTACCCGGAACACGCCCCCGGCCCGCCCCACGTCCTCGCCCATCACCATCACGGTCTCGTCGGCCCGCATCTCCTCGGCAAGGCCGTCGTGGATGGCCTGGAGCAGGTTCTTCGTCGCCATCCGCTATACCTCCGCGTAGACGCCGGCGAACCCCTCCTCGGGGTCGGCGAAGGGCGCGCTCTCCGCGTAGGCTGAAGCTTCCTTGACCTCAGCCTTTACCTCCTCGTCCAGCTCGTCCCTCTGCGATTCGTCCAGGACATCGTTCTCCAGCAGGTACTTCTCGAAGCGGGCGATGGGGTCTTTGAGCCTCCACGCCTCGATCTCCTCGCGCTCCCTGTAACGCCGGTCGTCGTCGTCGGAAGAGTGGGCGGTCATCCTATAGGTCCTGGCCTCGATGAGCGTCGGCCCGTCGCCCCGGCGCGCCCGTTCCACCGCTTCTCTGGCGGCTTCGTAGACGGCGAGGACGTCGTTGCCGTCCACGGCCACGCCAGGGAAGCCGTAGCCCCCGGCGCGGCCGGCGATAGAGCCCGCGACCTGAAGGTTCTCGGGGATGGAGATGGCGTAGACGTTGTTCTCGATCAGGAAGACCATCGGCAGGTCGTGGATGCCGGCCATGTTCATCGCCTCGTGCCAGTCGCCGCTGCTGGTCGAAGCCTCGCCGCCGCAGGCCAGCACCACCCCGTCCTCGCCGCGCATCTTGAAGGCGAGAGCCGTGCCCGCCGCCTGCGGGTACTGGACCCCTATGGGCGCCGAGGACGTCACTATGTTCAGTTCCCTGCTGCTGAAGTGGCCCGGCATCTGGCGTCC
>JALZNL010000331.1 GCA_030857715.1 Actinomycetota bacterium
GGGCCGTCGGGGTCATGTCTGGGGGCGACCACAAGGACAAGCTCGCCCTCTTCGCCGGCATCGACGGCGTCAGGTTCCGCAGGCAGGTCTTGCCGGGGGACGTTTTGCGGATGGAGGTCGAGATCGTGCGCCTCAAGGGCTCCGTGGGACGGGGTAAGGGGAGGGCAACCGTGAATGGCGAGCGGGTTTGCGAGGCGGAGCTCATGTTCGCCTTCGCGGCGAGGGGGGACGTCGAATGATCGGGGAGGGCAGGGTAGCCGTCGTGACGGGCGGTGGCCGCGGCATAGGACGCGCCGTAGCCGCGCGGCTGGCGGATGAGGGCGCGCAAATCGCCATCTCCTACCGCTCCAACGACGCGGCGGCCGAAGAGGCGGCGGAGGAAGTGCGGAACGCCGGCGTCCGGTGCGAGATCTTCAAGGGGGACGTGGCGGAGTCCGGCGACGTCAAGGCGCTCTTCGACGGCGTCAACGAGGCGTTCGGGCGGGTAGACATCCTGGTGAATAATGCCGGCGTTACGCGCGACAACCTCATGATGCGGATGAAAGAAGAGGAGTTCGACGAGGTACTGCGGACGAACCTGAAGGGGACCTATCTATGCACGCGGGCTGTAATGCGGCCGATGGTGCGGGCCAGGTGGGGCAGGATCGTGAACGTCTCCTCCGTCGTCGGGCTCGTCGGGAACGCCGGGCAGGCCAACTACGCGGCCTCCAAGGCGGGGATTATCGGCTTCACCAAGAGCGTGGCCCGGGAGGTCGCGCAGCGCGGCATCACGGCGAACGTGGTGGCGCCCGGCTACGTCGAGACCGAGTTGACGGGCGGGTTGCCGGAGGAGATCAAAGACCAGATCCGGGCCCAGGTCCCGGCCGGGCGGTTCGGGGAGCCTGGGGAGGTGGCCGAGGTGGTGGCTTTTCTCGCCGGGGAGGGCGCCGGGTACGTGACCGGGCAGACGTTGGCGGTGGACGGCGGGATGACTATGCAGTAGGCGGCCAAACGTTTACACTACGCGCTATCCTGGAAAGGGTACGTGTTGCCTGGGAGAACGAGAGAGGAGAATGGGTTTTGGAGCGCGAAGAGATACTGTCCAAGATACAGGAGATAACGGCCGACAGGCTGGGGGTGGACGAGGTCGATGTGACGCCCGAAGCGTCCTTTCGCGAGGACCTGGAGGCTGACTCGCTGGACCTCGTCGAGCTCATCATGGAGCTTGAGGAGCAGTTCGGCATGGAGATACCGGACGAAGAGGTCGAGAAGATCACCACGGTCGAACAGGCCGTTGACTACGTCGACCAGCACCGGGCGGCGTGACGGAGGCGTCCGCAAACGGCAGGGGCCGCGCCCTCATAACGGGCGCGGGGGCGGTTACGCCTTTAGGCACCGGCGTCGAGAACTTCTGGGACGCCGCGCTGCACGGGAAGAGCGGCATCGGCCCCATCACGCAGTTCGACGCCTCCCCGTTTCCGTCCCGGATAGCCGGCGAGTGCACGGACTTCGACCCGACGGACTTTATGACAAAGAAGCAGGCCCGCCGGATGGACCGCTTCGCCCAGCTCGGGGTGGCAGCGGGCCTCGAAGCCGCCGAGAGCGCCGGGGTCGCCGATGTCATCCAGAAGACGCCTGAGCGGGTCGCGATCGTGCTCGGCAGCGGCATCGGGGGGCTCTCGACATGGGAGCGCGAGTACAGGGTCCTCGAAGAGCGCGGTCCGGGACGGGTCAGCCCGTTCCTGATCACGATGATGGTCCCGAACATGGCCGCGGGCCAGCTCGCCATCCTGCTCGGCGCGACCGGACCGAGCCAATGCCCGGTCCTCGCCTGCGCCACAGGCGGCGAGGCCATAGCCGAGGGGCTCGAGCTGATCCGTCGCGGCGACGCGGACCTGGTCATCGCGGGTTCTTCGGAAGCCCCGATCACGCCCCTGAGCATGGCCGGATTCTGCGCCATCCGCGCCGTGAGCCGCTACAACGGCGACCCGGCGCACGCGAGCCGCCCGTTCGACGGGGGACGAGACGGCTTCGTGATGAGCGAGGGCGCGGGCGCTGTGGTCCTCGAGAGCGAGGAGCACGCGGCGGCCAGGGGCGCGGAGCCCATAGCGGCCGTCTCGGGCTACGGCCGGACGACCGACGCCTACCACGTCACAGCGCCCGACGAGCAGGGCCGCGGGGTGGAGCGCGCGATGCTGCGGGCGCTCGAAGACTCGGGCCTCACCGCCGAAGACATCGGGCACGTCAACGCCCACGCTACGGCGACGCCCACCGGCGACGGGCCGGAGACGAAGGCGATCTCGCGGGTCATGCCCCACGTTCGGGTCTCCGGGACGAAATCTATGACCGGCCACTCCTTCGGCGCGGTCGGCGCGACAGAGGGCATCCTGTGCGCACTTGCGCTCAAGCAGAAGGTGTTGCCGCCGACGATCAACCTGGAGAATCTGGCGGAGGACTGCGAGGAACTGAACTACGTCGTCGGGGAGGCCGCCGAGGCGCCCGGCCTGAAGGCGGCGATCTCGAACTCCATGGGGTTCGGCGGCCACAACGTCGTGGTAGCTTTCACAAGTGTAGAATAGAGAGCGTTATGTCTATAAGGGACCTCATAGCGATCCTGCCGGAACCGTTGAGGCAGCGGTCGCTCACCCACCCCAGCGTGGCGGACCCTTACGAATCGAACGGACGCCTCGAATTCCTCGGCGACTCGGTCTTGAACAACCGGGTCGCCGAGCTCGTTTTCCACGACTACCCCGAACTGCTCGAAGGCGACCTGACCCGCATCCGGGCCCACCTCGTCCGCAAGTCTTTCCTGTCGACCGTCGGACGGCGCGAGGGGCTGGAGGAGATGGTGGAGAGCTCCGTCATCAACGACTCGGTCGTCGCCGACACCGTGGAGGCCATAATCGGGGCCGCCTACTTAATAGACCGCGACCTTGTGCTGCGGACGGTCGACGAGATCTTCAACCCCTCCGAGGTCGACACGGACGAACTGCGCGACTGGAAGACCCTCCTCCAGGAGACCCTCCAGGCCGACGGCCTCCGCCCGACCTACCGCGTCATCTCCAAGCAGGGCCCGGCCCACCGCCCGAGCTTTATCTCCGGCGTCTCCGTCGATGGCCGCGAGGTCGCCACGGGCGAAGGCCCCTCCATAAAGGAGAGCGAGCAGACCGCCGCCCGCGCCGCACTCGAGATCCTGGGCATCCGACCCGTTACGCGACCGGCAGTCGAAGTTCACCTCGGGGCGTAGCTACTTAGGTTTCAGGCTTCAGGTAGGGCTTCTCGCAGCCGTCCCACGAGCGTTGGCGCGGCTTCTTCTTGGATGTTCCGATTGGCCGCCGGCAACCCCGTCAACCCGAACAGGGCCCGGCGTCGCGTTGGCCTGGCCCGGCAGCCACAAGCCAAAAACTTGAAAGCCTCCGAAGGAGGCGACCTGAAACCTGTAGCCTGAAGCCTCGTTTGCTGCACTTTTCCGCGTGCTTTATGCGGCGGAGTTGCGTAAAATGCGCGATTAGTGCTTTCTGCGATCTATATCAAGGGATTCAAGACGTTCGCGCGGCCGGTGCGGATGCCGCTCGAAGGGGGGGTCACGGCGATCGTCGGCCCGAACGGGTCGGGGAAGAGCAACGTCACGGACGCGGTGCTCTTCGCCCTCGGGGAGCAGAGCCCTGGCGTCCTGCGGGCGGGGGCCATGGGGGAGTTGATCTTCTCGGGCTCTGAGTCCCTTCCCGCCGCGAGCGCGGCCGAGGTCACGCTCGTCTTCGATAACGCGTCAGGGGAGATCTCGCTTCCTTACTCGGAGGTATCCGTAACGCGCCGCATCTCGCGGGCAGGGGAGACGGAGTACAGGATCAACGGCTCCCGCTCCCGCCTGGGTGACGTGCGCGCCGTGGCCGGAGAGGCGGGACTGGGA
>JALZNL010000031.1 GCA_030857715.1 Actinomycetota bacterium
GGGTCGCTCGTGTCTAGAGCAGGCCTGACGTGCAGGCACCCGACGCTCGCGTGGCCGTAGAAGCAGGCCCACGTACCCGCCTCTTCCACGATCTCCTCGAACCTGACCACGAACTCTTCGAGCCTCTCGGGCGGCACCGCCGCGTCCTCCACAAAAGCGACGGGCTTCTCCTTGTCCGTGGTGCCGAGCAGGAGCGGCAGGGTGGACTTGCGGAGCCTGACCGTCTGGTACATCTCCAACTTCGTGCGCAGCGGCGCCACAGACCGGGCGCCGACCTCCCGGGCCACCTCTTCTATGCCGGCGAACCTCTCGTCGAGCTCGGCTTCCGCGCCGCTCCACTCGACGAGCAGGATCGCCTTCGGGGGCTCCGCGTCGGGGTCGCCCTGCAAAAACCGGGTCGAATCCTTGTAGGCCGGGGTCTGCCGGGCGCGGCCTATGGCGACGTCGTCCAGGAGCTCCACCGCCGAAGGGTCCATCTTCAAGAACCCCACCGTCGCACGGGCCGCGGCGGCCAAAGAGTCGAACTCGAAAGAGGCCAGGGCGCGGGCTTCGGGGAGCGGGTGCAGCCGGAACTCGGCGCGGGTCACGACGGCGAGCGTGCCCTCCGAGCCGCAGACGAGGCCGGTAAGGTCGAGGGTGTCGGGGTCTACGAGGGCGTCCAGGCCGTAGCCGGAGACGCGCCGGATCATGTCGGGGAAGCGGCGCCGGATCTCCCCCTCGTGCCGGTTCCCTATCTCCATCGCCCCGCGCAACAGACGCCCCTCAGCGTCGTCTTTGCGCCCCCGCTCCTCCGCCTCCCGCCGCGGCATGGGGCGGAGGTCCACCGTCTCCCCATCCGGGAGCACACACCTCAAGGAGAGCACCTGGTCCGCCGTGGTCCCGAATACGAGGCTCCGCATGCCGGCCGAGTTGTTCCCGACCATCCCACCCAAAGTGGCGACGTCCGAGGTGGAGGTGTCCGCCCCGAAGACGAGGCCGTGGGGCTCCACGATGGCGTTCAACTCGCCCTGGACCACCCCGGGCTCGACCACGCAGCGCCGTCCCTCGACGTCAACCTCGATCACACGGTTGATCTCCGAGACGTCGAGGGCGAGGCCCGGGGCGGTCGCCTGGCCGGCGAGGCTCGTCCCGGTACCACGGGGGGTGACAGAGAGGCCGAGCCCGCGGGCGGCGCCCAGCGCCAACTTTACGTCGTCTTCCGAGCGGGCCACGACCACGCCGACGGGTTTGCGGAGGTAGATCGAGGCGTCCGTGCTCCACAGCGCGCGCGAGGCCTCGTCCGTGCGCAGGTATCCCTGCAGTCCTCCGTCGAGGATGGTGTGCAGCCGCCCCGCGATCTTCTCTTCGCTCTCCCGGATCATGCCCGCAGTATAGTACGGACGGTTGGGCCACGGACGTGAAGGGGGCCCCGGGCTGGACACGCTTAAAGTGATGAGCTTCAACGTGAGGGGCTCCTTCCGCGACCTCGGCAAGCAGGAGGCCTGGCCGAACCGCGCGGCGGAGAACGTCGCGACCATAGAACGCCACGCGCCGCACCTCGTCGGCCTCCAGGAGTGCCAGCGCGGCAATCTCTCCACCTACCGCAAGCACCTGCCCCGGTACGAACGCATCAGGGGACCCAGGTACGGAAACGTCCCGCCCCACGACTTCAACGCCATCCTCTATGACCCGGGGCGTCTCGAACCCGTCGAAGCGGGCGGCTTCTGGTTGAGCGAGACGCCCGAGAGGCACTCCCGAAGCTGGGAGACCAGGGTAACCCGCTCCGCCAACTGGGCGCTCTTCCGCCTGACCGGGACCGGCCTCCCCCTCCTGCACCTGAACACGCACCTCGACCACAAGAGCGCCCCCGCCCGCAGGAACGGAAGCGCCCTCATCGTCAAGGAAACGGCGAAGCTGCTGCAACACCACGGGCCGGAGACCCCGGCAATCGTGACCGGGGACTTCAACTGCCGCCCCGGCTCGCCCACCTACGAGAACTTCGCGGACGCGGGCTTCGTCGATACCTTCCTGGCCGCCGGCAACAGGGACGAGAAGGGGATAAACACCTTCCACGCCTTCAAGGGAAAACAGTACCGCGACCCCAGCCCGCAACGCGGCCCGAGGCGCATAGACTGGGTCCTACTAAGAGATCCCTCCACCCGCCTCCGCGTCATCTCCCACGACATCCTCCAGGATGAAGCCGAACACCCCCCATACCCGAGCGACCACCACCCCGTCCTGGCGCAATTCACCTACGCCGACCAACACCAGGAACCCACGCCCACGCAACCACAGACGTAGGGGCGGTTCGCGAACCGCCCACCACGGACAACATCCGAAAACCATCGGCAGCAAAAAGAGGGGCCCCGCAAATGGGACCCCTCTCGTATACGCCCTACACCGGACTACCCGTTCAGAACGGGCTTACGTACGACCTCACCGCCAGAAGCTGACGGCTGAAACCTGATGCCTGAAGCCTCTAAGCCGCCCCCCGGAGGACCGCGCCGAACTCGCCGCTGGCGAGCATCCGCTCGGCCTCGCGCTGGAGCTGGCGGACGCGCTCGCGGGAGATACCGAGTTCATCGCTGAGCTCGGCCAGCGTCGCGGTGTCGCGGTCGCCGAGGCCGTAGCGCCGGATCAGGACGTGCTGGTGCCGCTCGGGGAGCCGCTCGACGGCCTCCTTGAGCGAACCGAGCTCGATGTCCCCGATCACCACGCCCGCGACCTCCGCGGCGCGCTCGTCCTCGATGAGCTCGCCGAGCTCGGAGCCGTCACCGTCGGAAGACAGCGGCTGGTTGAGGCTGGTGGCGTCGGGCATGGCGCTCTTGACGTCGAGAACCTCGTCCACGGTCCACTCCAGCTTCTTCGCGACCTCTTCGTCGGTCGGCTCGCGGGTAAGTTGGGCGGAGAGCTCGTTGTAGGCGCGGGCCATCTTCCGGATCTTGTCGCCCATGTGGACGGGGACCCGGATGGTGCGGCCCTTGTCCGCCACGGCCCTCTGAACGGCCTGGCGGATCCACCACGTCGCGTACGTCGAGAACCTCCAGCCGCGGTCGGGGTCGAACTTCTCCACCGCCCGCATGAGGCCCACGTTGCCCTCCTGGATCAGATCCTCGAAAGGCAGCCCCATTCCGCGGTAACGCTTGGCGACGCTCACCACGAGCCTGAGGTTCTTCTCCACAAGCTTCTTGCGCGCCCGGTCGTCCCCGGCCTCGGCGGCCTTGGAGAGGCTGATCTCCTCCTTGTGCGTGAGGAGGTTGCCCTTGTCGATGCGCGCGAAGTAGCCCGGTATAAGATCCGGGGTCTCCGATGTCCGCTCCGTCTTGCGCCCTCTGGTCTCTGTTACTGCCATTGCGTTCCTCCTCTTGCCCGTGCTATAACGCCCGTCCATTGGCCCATTTCTCGTCCCCGTCCCCACAGCAGCGCGAGCAAAGCCGCAGAGGCCCTGATTTGCAGCGCTCGGAAGTTGTGTTATCCGGGGTTACAGGCTGTTTTTAGGAACTTGCCAAACTGGTATTTTACACGCGCAGAAGGCATTGTCAAGTACCCTGGCGGTGCCGGCCAGACCTGCGCGGCGGGGGTATTATTACGCGGCATTTGCTGGCGTGACGAGGTTTTCGGGAGGTCGGTTGCGTTCGGGTTGTCTGGGGCTGATTTTCAGGGTAGGGATGGTGTCGTTCGCCGCGGTTCTGGCCGCCGTCAGCCTGGCCTTGATCGCCTCGTTCGCCGTCTCGGCCGTCGGGCAACCCTCAGGTCTCACGAACGTTATCGGGGTGATCATCGCCTGCGTGGCCGGGCTCTGCTTCTTTCTGGTGGGGCGTACGATCTGGCGCGAGATGAGGGAGAGGGGACCGGGGGACGGGCGCGACTGAAAGGGAGGTTTTGAGGCATCAGGTTTCGGGCTTCAGGTTTTGAGGGGTTGTAGAGAGAGGATGCCACGGGCATGCTGCTCTCTGAGGCCAACCATGGTGGCGATGTAGGGCTCCAAGCTGCGCACCGCACCCCTGATGCCTCAAAACCTCAATGCCTGAAGCCTTCATGTCAGGAGACGATACCGAGCGACCCTTCGTCGATGCCCACGACCCGGCCGTGGCCGGTAAGGGTGTCCCCGTAGAACCTCCGCCAGAGTTCGGGGGCGCCGGGGTCCAGGCGGGCGGTGCTCGCGGCGCCGAAACGACGGGAGATCCTCATGCCGTCCGGGCCGTAGACGTGGCCGGGGGTGCCGAAGCGGGCCTCTGGGTAGTCGCCCAGCTGGTTGGCGCTGGCCAGGTGTATGCCGGAGTCCAGGGCGCGGGCGGCGCAGGAGAGGCCGTACTGGGGTCCCCAGGGTTCGCGCCAGGCGGCGGGCGCCAGGACAAGTTCGGCGCCCCCGGCCGCCGCCTCGCACGCCACCTCAGGGAAGCCGAGGTCCCAGCAGACGGCCAGCGCGACCCGCAGGCCGCCCGCCTCCACGACGGGCAGGTCCGCCCCCGCCGCGAAGACGCGGTATTCCGGCGTAGTTTCGACGAGGTTGCGCTTCCGGTAGGTGACGAGAACCCCGTCGGGGCCTACGAGGTTGGCGCTGTTGAAGACCCCGGCGGCCGAGCCCGGGGCCCACTCGGGGAACCCGTAGGCGACGAAAATGCCGAGTTCTCGGGCCAGCCCGGCGAAGAACCGGGCGCTCACGCCGAAGTCGGCGTCCTCGGCGTGCCGGTGGACGGAGCCAAGGTCCGCGTATCCGCAGGTGAAGAGCTTGGGAAGCACCACCCACAGCAGCGAGGGATCCCGCCGGCACAACCTCCTGATGGCCCGGCCGGCGAGACGGAGGTTGTCCCCCACCTCGCCCGGCTCCGGGCCGAGGTTCAGCGCCGCGATGGACGAGGGGAGACGCGGGGTTCCGCCGTGCTCCTCGACGCCCGGGAAATCGCCCCGTATCACCTCCGCCAACGCCGCCTCCTCTCGATCCACGTCCCGCCCGACTCACGGACGACTCACGTACTGAATGTTTCTACGGCATCCTAACCGTAACGGTCGTCCGCGGCATCGGCCGGAAGGCGGAGAATACGAGGGCCAGGGACGCATCCCATTATCCCACCGTCGCATGACAACCTCTACGCCTGCGGGTAATATTTGCCTCGACCGGAGACCCGAGGCTCGGAGTGAGACGTGTGCGGGATCGTTGGCGGATACGGCGGTATAGAACCCCGGGACGCGCGGCGGATGATGGGGCGCATAACCCATCGCGGCCCCGACGACGACGGCCTCGTCCAGGTCGCCGGCAACACTTTGGGCCACCGGCGCCTCTCTATCGTGGACGTCGAGGGGGGAAAGCAGCCGCTCACGACGCCGGACGGAAGACTCCACCTCGTCGGGAACGGGGAGGTATACAACCACGAAGAGATCCTGGAGACGCTCGAAGACCGGGCCATGACCACCCGCTCGGACAACGAGGTCGCCCTGCGCCTCGTCGCCGAACGCGGCCCCGACGCCCTCGCGGAGCTGCTCGGCATGTACGCCTTCTTGATGGCGGGCGAGGACGGGGGCTTTATCGCCGCCCGCGACCCCGTCGGCATAAAGCCCCTCTACTGGGCGCGCGGGGAGGCCGACGGCCCCGTCTTCTTTGCCTCGGAGATGCGCGCCTTCGACGAGGACTTGCAGCCGTTCGTCGAATCTTTCCCCCCAGGCCATTACTGGACCCCGGAGGGCGGGCTCGTCCGCTTCGGCCGCGCCGTGCCGTCGGGCGAAGACCTGGAACCTTTCGATGGCCCCGCAGAGCCCGGCGCCCCCATCCCCGACACCATACTCGACGAGGTCCGTAACAGGCTCATCAGGACCGTAGAGCGGCAGATGATGGGCGACGTGCCGGTCGGGGTCTTTCTCTCCGGTGGCCTCGACTCCAGCCTCGTCGCCGCCATCGCCGCCCGCTGGTACGAGGAGCGCGGCCAGAAGCTCAAGACCTTCGCCGTGGGCCTTGCGGACTCGCCTGACCTGCTCGCCGCCCGCGCCGTCGCCGAGCACCTCGGCACGGAGCACCACGAGAGCGTCTACACGGAGGAAGACGCCCTTAACGTCTTGCCCGAAGTCGTTCGGACCATCGAGAGCTTCGACCCGTCGCTCGTCAGGAGCGCGGTCCCGAACTTTGTCCTGGCGGAGTTCACCGCAAAGCACGTCAAGGTCGTCCTGACCGGAGAGGGCGCGGACGAGATCTTCGCGGGCTACGAGTACCTGGAGGACTTCCGCACCGAGGAGGATCTTCACGCGGAGCTCGTCCGTACCATCGAGGGGCTCCACGACCTGAACCTGCAGAGGGCCGACCGCGTCACGATGGCCCACGGGCTCGAAGCCCGGGTGCCGTTCCTGGAGCTCGACATGATCTCGCTGGGACTGTCCCTCCCCGCCGGATGGAAGCTCGCGGGCGAGGACCAACCCGAGAAACGCCTCCTCCGCCAGGCTTTCGAAGGCTGGCTGCCGGACGACTTTCTCTGGCGCAAGAAGGCCCAGTTCGGCGACGGCTCCGGCGCCTCCTCCGTCCTGCAAGACCGTATGGAAGCGTCAGTCACGGAAGAGGACTTCGAGCGCGAATGCCAAGACGTCGAGCCGCCGCTGCGCACCCGCGAGGAGGTCGCCTACTACCGCATCTTCGCCGAAGAGCTCGGCGAGGTCCGCCCGAAGCGCGTTATAAGCCGTTTCGCCACGGCCTGAGCCGGCGTTAGGCACCGGACGAACGCCTCCCCGTCTCACCCGTCAGCCCGCGCCACGTCAAACCGCCATCGCGTCCCCACCGGAACGGGTCTTCCGCCTTCCACGGCTTCCTGCCTCCGGTTCTCGGGAGCCGCTCTGTCGAGGCCAGATCTACTCCTTCACGGCTCTACGTCCGGGAAGGAGGCCGGGGCCCGCTTGAGGTTGCGTCAGGTGCGGCGCTGTTCGGGGTCTTGAGGGTCTTCCGCGGTCATCCGCTGGCGGGTCCCCTCTGCGGGCGGGGCCGCGGGCGCCGGGCGGCCCCTCGCGCCTTCCGCGTGTTGGCGTGCCTCGTCGCGGCGGTTGTACTCCATCAGGTCTTGCATGGCCCGCTGCTCTTCGCGAAAGTCCGTTTTGAGGGTTTTGTAGAGGCCGTAGCACATGGGGACCATGAGTATGCCGAACGGGGTCGCGGCCAGGATGGCCCCGTTCGTGAGCCCGCTGAGGGCGTCTGCCCCGCCGCCCCCGGCCAGGAGCAAGGCCGCGGCGAGGGCCGCCATTATGACGCCCCACGTAAGCTTGATGCTCGTCTTCGGGTTCAGGACGCCGCCGGCGGACATGCTGCCCAGCACTATCGTTCCCGCGTCCGCCCCGGCGACGAAGAAGATAAAGATCAGGAAGAGCGCCAACAGGGAGGTGAGCAGGGCGAGCGGGTACTGGCCGAGGAACTCGAAGAGCGCGACGGACGCGCCGTCGTTGGCGACCGCCTCGCCGAGGTTGCCGTTCGTCCGGTTGTCGAGCTGGATGCCCGCCGCCCCGAAGACGGAGAACCAGATCATGCTGAAGAGGCTCGGCCCGACCAGCACCCCGACGATGAACTCCCTGATGGTGCGACCGCGCGAGATGCGGGCGATAAAGGCGCCCACGTACGGGCCCCAGGCGATCCAGGTCGCCCAGAAGAAGATCGTCCAGCTTCCCAGCCACTCCGCCTCGCCCGCGTCGAAGGCGCTCATCCTGAAGCTCTGGGGGACGAGGTTCGCGAAGTAGACGCCGAGCTCCTGGGTGAAGGTGTTGAGCTGGAGGATCGTGGGACCCACGACGAGGAAGTATATGAGCAGGAGGAACGCCAGGTACATGCTCGCCTGGCTAAGGTAGTTGACGCCCTTCTCGATCGGCGTGGCCGCCGAGAGCATGTAGGCGACCGCCGTGACGACGATGATGACCAGCAGCATGCCTATCCCGTCAGGGAGGCCGAAGACGCTGTTGAGCCCCGCGGCGATCTGCAGCGTGCCGAGCCCCAGAGAGACGGCAACGCCGAACAAGGTCGCCAGGATCGCCAGGATGTCTATGGCGTTGCCGACGGGCCCGTCCACGCGGTCGCCGAGCAGGGGGCGGAAGACCGTGCTGATCTGGAGGTTCTGCATGCCCCTGCGGTAGGTGAAGTACGCGATAGCGACGCCGATGGTGGCGTACATCGCCCACGGGTGCAGCGTCCAGTGGAAGAACGCGGTCTGCACGGCCAGGTTGGCGGCCTCCGGCGTGCGCGCCTCGACCAGGCCCAGGGGCGGGGTGTTGTAGTGGGTGACGGGCTCCGCGACGCCCCAGAAGACGAGGCCGATGCCCATCCCCGCCTGGAAGAGCATCGCGAACCACGCGAAGTACCCGAACTCGGGCTCGTCGTCGGGCTGGCCGAGCTTGATCTTGCCGTAGCGGCTGAACGCCAGGTAGATGACAAAGACCAGGAAGAAGCTCGTTATGAGCATGTACAACCAACCGAGACCGTCGGTGATCCATCCCACGACCGTCCCGGTCGTGCTGGTGAAGTTGTCCGTGAACAGCACGCCCCACAGGACGAACGCCGCCGAGATCGCGACCGTCACCCAGAACACGACCCCCAGGCGCTGGGCCTGCTCCTCCCCAACCTCCGACCCGCCTTGCGTGTCATCCCTGTCTGTCATTCGTCGGAGCCCCTTCCCGAACGGCCAACGCCGCGCTAAAGACGAAGGTCACACGCCAACGCCCCGACATGAGAGGCGTAGCAACAAGTTAGCATTTTTCTACCCCGTGCTTCAAGTCGCCACACCCCCGCAACCTCCCATCCACCTTTCACGGCGCCGTATTCGACGGGTTTCCCGGGGCCGTCCAACCCGTCGCGGCTCGCGGGCGGGAAGGGCCCTGTTGCCGGACGGGCTGGCCCCGTTTGTCCGGATTGGTTACTATTAGTGGGCCGGTGGGTGTCGCCGAGGGGTTGCTCCGAGGGAAGAGGGGCGTTATGAGGTCTATGAACGCAAGCTTGAGACGAATGCTCGGGATCGTCGTCCTGTCGGTCGTCGCCGTCGGGTGCGGCGGTGGCGGCGGCGGTGGCGGCGGTGGTAACGTGGGCGGCGGCGAAGCCGGCAACAAAGTGAACCTCTCCGGGTTGGAGATCGCCGTCGGCTCCAAGGAGTTCACCGAGCAGAGGGTGCTCGGTGAGATCGCCATCCAGGCCCTCGAAGCCGCCGGGGCGACGGTCGAGGACCGGACCGGGTTGGCCGGCACGGACGCGGCCCGTCAGGCCCTCCTCTCCGGGGAGATCGACGCCTACTGGGAGTACACGGGGACCGCCTGGATCACCCACCTCGGCCACGCGGAACCCATCCCGGACAGCCGGAGGCAGTACGAGGCCGTCGCGAAGGAGGACCTGAGGGAGAACAGCATCCGGTGGCTCGAGCCCGCCCCGGCCAACAACTCCTTCGCCATAGCCGTGCGCAGCGAGGCCGCCGAGGTCCTGGGCGTCGAGACCCTCTCCGGTCTGGCCGCTCTCTCCGAGCTGCGCCCGGAGGACGCGACCCTGTGCGCCGCAGACGAGTTCCTCTCCCGCGAAGACGGCCTGCCGGGGATGGAGAAAGCTTACGACTTCGAGCTACCGGAAGACAACATCGTCGAGACCGAAGAGGGGCGGATCTACCAGGCCGTCGACGAGGGCGAGGACTGCAACTTCGGCGAGGTCTTCGAGACGGACGGCCGTATCAAGGCCCTGGACCTGACGCTCCTTGAAGACGACAAACGGTTCTTCCCGATCTACAGCCCCTCGCTCTCCGTCCGTGAGGAGGTTATGGACGAGCACCCCGGGATCTCGGAGGTCTTCGCCCCCATCTCCCAAGATCTAGACAACGAGACCTTGCGGGACCTGAACGCCGCCGTCGCCGTGGACGGCGAGTCCGAAGAAGACGTCGCCCGGCAGTTCTTGAGGGAGACCGGAGCTCTCTAGGAGGAACGTATCGGGGAGAGATTCCGATGGCTACCCGCCGGAGGTTCAGGTCTCCAGGAGCTGTTGCTCCTCGGGTACGGGCGCGGCTCGGGCATCGGCCAGGGTGAGTTCCCGGACTATCTCGAGGAAAGCCTGCAGGTTGGAGGAGGGATCGTCGCGCCGCCAGGCCGCGACGAGGTCCAGCGCCGGCGCGGGGTCCCGCAAGGGCTTGAAGACCACGTTGTGCGGCCGGTACCCGGAGACCACAGGCCGGGCGACGATGCCGACCCCGATACCGGAGGCCACCATCCTGTAGGTCGTGGCCCCAGAGTACAGTTGCGGCTCTTTGCGCTGCACGACCTTCGGCTCGAAGCCGGCTTCTCTGCAACACCCGACCACGTAGTCGTAGGAGCGGGGATGGAAGGTGCGGGAGAAGAGGATGAGGCGTTCGTCGGATAGATCTCTCATGGAGATCACGTCCCGACCGGCGAGAGGATGCCCCTCGGGAAGGGCGGCCACGAGCTCTATATCCAGGACGTGCTCTACCTGTATAACATCGTCCGCTTCGGGGCTCAGCATGAAGCCGACATCGAGCGTACCTTTGTGTAGCTTGTCGATCTGTTGGAGCGTCTCCTGTAGCGTGAACGTCTCGTGCTCTTCGAGCTCGACGTACGGGTAGCGCCTGCGGAAGGTCTGCAGGGCGTCCGCGACGGGCGTGTGGTTGGCGTACTCCGGAAACCCCACCCTCAGGTGGCGGACCTCGGCGCCGCCCACCTCCCTGGCCTCGCGCGACGTCTGCTCGACCAGCACCAGGACCCGCCGGGCGCCCTCGAGCAAGGTTAGTCCGGCCTCCGTCAGCGCTACGAGGTTATTGGTCCGGTGGAAGAGGGCGACCCCGAGCTCTTGTTCCAACTTCCGGATCTGCTGGCTCAAGGCCGGTTGGGAGAGGTACATCCGCCCGGCCGCGCGGCTGAAGTTCAACTCTTCGGCCACCGCGACGAAATATCTGAGATGCCTGAGTTCCATGTGCGGTCCGCCCGTACCTCTACTCTGTGTGCCCGTACTGTACTCTTTTTCCAGGCCCGGCGAAGGGCAACGCCAGACAACGAATTTGCCTATAAGCCGCGCTTATGGTCCCCGCCGAAAAACGTATTGGACGGCCGTGGGACGCGCTCTTACATTTCCGGCATGGACAAGAGATACGAAGCTATCGTCATAGGGTGCGGCGGGCTGGGTTCGGCGGCCCTCTACTGGCTCTCTAAAGAGCTGGGGCCGGCGGTGCTCGGCCTGGAGCAGTTCCGGCTCGGCCACGACCGCGGCGCGTCGCAGGACCACTCGCGCATCATCCGGCTCGCCCAGCACCAGTCCGAGTACGCAGCCCTCGCCCCCCACGCCTACGAGGCCTGGCACACGTTGGAGGAGGAGTCGGGCGTTCGGGTCCTCCTCAAGACCGGCGGCCTCGTCATAGAGGCCCCGGAGAAGCGGGACCCGGAGAAGGTCGGCACCCGCAACGTCGAGGGCTACGTCGCCGCCTTCGAGGAGCACGGCTTCGACTACGAGATGCTGGATCCCGCCGAGCTCATGCGGCGCTGGCCGCAGTTCCGCCTGGAGGGTTCGGAGCGCGCGATCTTCCAGAAGGACTCGGGGCTCGTGGACGCCGGCAAGGCGAACGCCGCCCACGTCGCCCTGGCGCGTTCGCACGGCGCGACGGTGCTCGACGAGACTCCCGTCCGGGCCGTCCGCCCGAGCGGGGAGGGCGTAGAGGTCGTAACCGACGGACGCACCTACCT
>JALZNL010000332.1 GCA_030857715.1 Actinomycetota bacterium
ATGTCCACGCCGCCCTCGGTCGAAAACAGGATAAGCGGCCTCTTCGCCGCCCGGTCCACCGTGATCGAGAGGTAGTACTCCTTCTCGATCTCCGCCCCGCCCTCGACGTACACCCGCCTGACGGTGTGCCCCCGGATGTCCATCCCCAGGATTCGCCCGGCGGCCTCCCGCGCCTCCGTGGCGTTGTGGACGACGGCGATGCCCCCGGCCTTGCCGCGCCCGCCGATGAGGACCTGCGCCTTCACCGCGACGGTCCCCCCGAGCGTCTCGGCAGCCCGGGCCGCCTCCTCCGCCGTGCCCGCCACGATGCCAGGAAGCGTCTCCAGGTCGTAGCTCCTCAACAACTCTTTGCCCTGATACTCGTAGAGATCCAAGATTCAGACTCCCGCGAAGCCCACCATAACCAGGCGAATTATACAGAGAGGCCGTCTCCCTTTTTGTCTGTAAGCCTCCGCCACGCACCGTAACGACGCAAACTCTATACTCAGGCCCGTCTTGGGCCTCGGAACCGCCATAAACGTCGCCGCCGTCTTGGTTGGAGGGGGGATCGGAACCCTCGCCGGCGCGAAGTTGCCTGAAGGGATGCGCGTGACGGCCATGCAGGCCATCGGCATCGTCACGCTGCTGGTCGGCGTCGCCAATTTTCTAGAGTACGACAACCCTCTGGTGCCGCTCGTCAGCGTGGTCGCGGGGCTGGTGGTGGGCGAGATCTTGGGCATCGAGGGTGGTCTCAAGCGGTTCGGTGATTACCTGGAGAAGAGGTTCTCGAAGGGGGAGAGCCCGGTCAGCCGGGCGTTCGTGACGACGAGTTTGCTGTTCTGCGTGGGACCGCTTACCGTGATCGGCTCCCTCGAAGACGGCCTCCGGGGGGACTACAGCCTGCTCGCCCTCAAGAGCGGCCTGGACTTTATCGCGGCGCTCACGTTCGCCTCCGTGCTCGGGTGGGGCGTGTTGCTGTCCGCCGGGACGGTGCTCATCGTGCAGGGGTCGCTGACGCTGGGGGCGGGCTTTCTGGAGCCGTTCGTGACGGACGCCATGATCTCGGCGGCCACCGCGACGGGGGGCGTCCTGATCTTTGGCCTGGGCCTCGGGCTTCTGGAGCTGAAGCAGGTCCGGGTCGGAAACATGCTCCCCTCGCTGCTCTTCGCGCCGTTGCTGGTCGCGGCGGCCCCCCTGTGGCCCTTCTAGCGTTCGTACTGGTAACATGCCGCTGGCAGGCGCGGTCTGACAGGAAAGGAGCCCGCGTGCAGGACGCGAGCAGGGAAGAAGCGAACAGGGAGTGGCGGGGGAGCCCGCTCGACATCTCGGACGCGGGCATGGACCCCAGGGGCGTGAAGGAGATCGTGATCGAGTTCGACAACGGCGACTCGGACGTGTTCCGGCCGAAGCGCCGCGAGGTTTTCGAGTCTTACGAGCTGCACATGATGTCCGCGTACCTGGACACGGTGGCCCACGACGCCCGCAAGACCGTAAGTTAGGGAGGAGACCATGCACGGCATACAGCGTGAGAGGCGGCACAACGGCAAGCAGGAGACGGGCGTGGGTGTGTCAAGGGTCGTGGTGCGCTACGCCGACGGACGCGTGATGAACTTCGTGCCCGACGCCAGGCGTCCGTCCTTCCACGAGGACGACGTGCTGGAGCTGAAGAAGATCATAGACCACGCCGCCTCCACCGCGGAGTGGGCCGACATCAACACCAGGCTGGGGTTCTAGGTCGGGCGACTAGCGACCCGGGGCGTCGCGCCCGGGATCAATGCTGTAGCGGTCGTAGTAATCTTCTTTGAGGTTGACGGTCTCGCCGGCCAGCTCGCGACGACGGAGGTCCCAGAGGACCTGCAGGTCGTGGTCTATCCGGCCGATCCTGACGTGGTCTCCGGCTTCCGTGTGGTGCTTGCCTTCGCGGGCGAGGATCTTCTCGCGCTCTTCGGCGAGCTCCTGGATCTTACCGATGATACCCTCTGCCATCCCTGCCTCCCGGCTTTCGCTCCGTCCGATTCTAGCCCACGGCGGTCGTTTGTCCCCGTGATCTACAATCTCTCCGACCACTACCGGAGGGAGAGCGTTGCTTGACCGGATCTACCACCTGGGCTACGCCGTCCGCGACCTTGAGGCCGCGGCCCGCTTCTACGAGGAGAACTTCGGCGCGTGGCCCTCGGAGCCGGAGGTCGTCGAGGATCAGGGCATAGTGGCGACCATGTTCCGGGTGGGGGAGTCCCAGATCGAGCTCGTCCAACCGACGCGCCCGGAGTCCCCGGTTGGCAAGTTTCTCGCCAAGCACGGCGAGGGTTTCCACCACGTCGCGTTCCAGGTGGATGACCTGGAGGGGGCGCTGGCTGAGCTCAAGCGGAACGGGGTCGACCTGATAGACGAGTCGCCCCGGGTCGGGGCGGGCGGCACCCGGATGGCGTTCGTGCATCCGAAGGACGCCTTCGGGGTCCTCACCGAGCTTGTAGAATTGCCCGGGACGCGAGGCTGACGGGAGGGACGCGCGATGGACGTGGAGAAACGCCGGGACGAACGGCGAACGGAGTCCGGCATCGAGGTCAAGCCCCTCTACGGCCCCCCCGACCTCGAAGGCTTCGAGTACCCTGAGAAGCTCGGAGACCCGGGGCAGTACCCGTACACCCGCGGGCCATACCCTTCGATGTACAGGGGAAGGCCCTGGACCATGCGCCAGTACGCCGGCTTCGGGACCGCCGGGGAGACCAACCGGCGCTTCAAGTACCTCACGGAGAACGGTCAGACCGGCCTCTCCGTCGCCTTCGACCTGCCGACGCAGATGGGCCGCGACTCGGACCACCAGCTCTCCCGCGGGGAGGTCGGCAAGGTCGGCGTCGCCATAGACTCCCTGCTCGACATGCGAGACCTCTTCGAAGGCATCCCCCTCAAGGACGTCTCGACCTCCATGACCATCAACTCAACCGCCTCGACCCTGCTGCTGCTCTACTCCCTCGTGGCAGAGGAGCAGGGTGCTGAGGCCGCGGACGTCACCGGGACTACCCAGAACGACATCCTCAAGGAGTATCTGGCGCGGGGGACTTACATCTACCCGCCCGCGCCCTCTATGAGGATCACCACCGACCTCTTCGCCTACTGCGCAGAGGAGCTGCCGCGCTGGAACACGATCTCCATAAGCGGCTACCACATCAGGGAGGCGGGCAGCACCGCCGTCCAGGAGTTGGCCTTCACCCTCGCCAACGCTATCGCCTACGTCGAGGCGGCCACCCGCGCCGGCCTGGAGGTGGACGAGTTCGCTCCGAGGCTCTCCTTCTTCTTCAACGCCCACAACGACCTCTTCCAGGAGGTAGCAAAGTACCGGGCCGCGAGAAGGATGTGGGCGCACATCATGAAGGACCGCTTCGGCGCCACGGACGAGCGGAGCCTGAAGCTCCGCTTCCACACCCAGACCGCCGGGTCTTCGCTCACGGCCCAGCAGGCCGAGAACAACATCGTCAGGACCACCGTGCAGGCCATGTCCGCCGTCCTCGGCGGGACCCAGAGTTTGCACACCAACGCTTTTGATGAGGCGCTCGCGCTTCCGACCGAGCGCAGCGCCCGGATCGCGCTCAGGACCCAGCAGATCCTGGCGCACGAGGGCGGCCTCACCGAGACCTCCGACCCTCTGGCCGGCTCGTACTTCGTCGAGTCGCTCACCGACGCCGTCGAGGAGGAGGCCTGGGATTACATCAGGCAGATAGACGACCTTGGCGGCTCGGTCAAGGCCATCGAGGAGCGGTTCATGCAGGGCGAGATCGAAGACGCCGCCTACGCCCACCAGCGCGCGGTCGAGAGGGAAGAACGCATAATAGTTGGCGTGAACCGCCACGAGTCAGACGGCGACCCCGACATG
>JALZNL010000032.1 GCA_030857715.1 Actinomycetota bacterium
TCTTTGGCACGAATCTCCCCTCGGTCCTGGTCTCCCAGAACGTGGACACCATCGTCCTTTGCGGCGCGACGACGAGCGGCTGCATCCGGGCGACGGCCGTGGACCTCCTACAGTACGGCTACCCGACGCTCGTCCCGCGCGAGTGCGTCGGAGACCGGGCTCAGGCGCCGCACGAGGCCAACCTGGTCGACATACAGGCCAAGTACGCCGACGTGGTCTCCGTCGAGGACGCCCTCTCCTACCTGGAGAGCGTCGAAGAAAAGGCCGGCGCCCCGAAGTAGAAGGAACAAAGATCGAACGGAGGGCGATGGAGAGCTGGAGAAACCGCAAGACCTTGATCCTGAGTCGCACCGACATGATGGGCCTGCTGGAACCGGGGGAGTACAACGACCGCGTCGAGCACGCCTACCGGATGCACGGCGAGGGCCGTTACTACATGGAGCCGAAGGGCCACATCGTCCTGGACAAGTACCCGGGGGAGTGGGAGGTGATGCCCTCCTACATCGAGGAGCCCGAAGCCGCCGCCTGCAAGTGGGTCTCCATCCGCGAGGAGAACCGCGCAAAGTTCGACCTCCCGACCGTCTTCTCGATCCTGATCTACACCCATCCCGAGACCGGCTTCCCGCTCGCCATCTGCGACGGGAGCTACCACACCGTTATGCGCACCGGCTCTGCTGCGGCCGTCTCCGCGAAGCACCTCGCCCGCCCCGATAGCAAGACGCTCGCCATCGTCGGGGCGGGGAACATGGCCGAAGGGACGCTCGCGACCTGCAACGAGGTCTTCGCCTGGGAAGACGTCCGCGTCTGGAGCCGCTCTCAAGAGACCCTCGATGATTTCGTGCGGGAGCAGCAGCCCAAGTACGAGCGCTTCGAGATCCGGGCCTCCACCAACCTGGAGGAGGTGGTGCGCGGCGCGGACGTCGTCGTCACCGTCACGCCCGCACGCGGCCCGATAGTCGAGAGCGACTGGATCTCCGAGGGCACCCACATCGCGGCCGTAGGCGCCGACAAGGAGGGCGACCAGGAGCTCGACTCCCAAATTCTCACGCGGGCCCGCATTTTCGTCGACGACATCCGCCAGTGCCGGACGGACGGCGAGATCAACGTCCCCTTGAGCGAAGGCATCATCTCCGAGGACGACGTCGCCGGAGAGATCGGCCAGGTCGTCGCCGGCAAGCTCGAAGGCCGCACCTCAGATAGTGACATAACCGTTTTCGACTCGACCGGCTTCGCCCTCCAGGATTCGGCGACCGTCCCGCTAGAGTACGAGCGCGCGCTCGCCGCCGGGGTCGGCATCGAGAAGAAGATGATCTCGACCTGAAAGGGAGATTTCAGGCTACAGGCATCAGGTTTCGGCTGGACCGACCCTGCCTGCCGACGCCTACTCTCTTGAACGCCGGAGTCCTCGTTCTACGCTGCCATCCGGCCTCGTGACGGGGACGACTGGGGAGGACGGGTTGCCGCCGGAGACCGACGCCGCGTCCATCATCGTGGCGGCATTCGCGCCGCTCGTGGGGAAGCGGCTACTGGATATCGGCTGCGGTGCCGGCGTCCTCGCACGTTCGTTGTCGGCCCGGGGGGCGCACATTAGCGGGGTGGAACCCAACGCAGAAGCGCTGGCGCTCGCGCGTGAAGCGGTCCCTGCGGGGACGTTTCACCTGGCCGGCGCGGAGGCGCTCCCGTTCGCGGACGATTTTTTTTGACGGCGCGATCTTCCTAAACTCCCTCCACCACGTCCCACAGCCCGCCATACGCCGGGCCCTCCAGGAGGCGGCCCGCGTCGTGGGGCCGGCGAGGCCCATCGTCGTCGTCGAGCCCCTCGCCGAAGGCTCGTTCTTCTTCGCGTTGCGTCCGGTGGAGGACGAGACGGACGTTCGTACCGCCGCGCAGGACGCTCTCCGTCAGGTCCTGAAGGGCGGAACGTTCGAGCAGCTCAGACGCGTCGACTATCCGCGGCGCGAGCTATTCGAAGGCCTGGACCAATTCCTCGTGCGTATCGTAGCCGTGGATCCAGCACGCGCAGCGGTAGTGGCGGAACACCGTCCCGAAATCGAAGCCGCCTTCCGGCGCCACGCACGGGTCGCCGGGGACGGCCGCATGGCCCTGGAGCAACCCATGCGCGCCCACGTCCTGACAGCCAATGCCTGAAGCCCTTTAGTACCGGCCCACGAGCAGACCGCCGTCCACGACGACGACCTGGCCGGTGAGGTAACGGGCGGCGTCGGAGGCGAGGAAGAGGATCACGTCGGCGATCTCCTCTGGCTCGCCGATCCTACCCATCGGTATGAACTCGGCGGCCTCTTCGAGACCTTGCGGGCCGAGCGAGTGCTCTTCGGAGAGCGCCTGGGCGGTCCGGATGTAGCCCGGGGCGATGCCGTTGACCTTTATCCCGTCGCGGGCGAGCTCCACGGCGAGGCCGCGCACGAGGCCGACGATGCCGGCCTTGGCGGCCGAGTACTGGACGTGCTCGTCCCAACCGTAGGCGACGCCCATGATGGAGGAGACGGCGATCATGCTCCCCCTCTTCGCCTCCCGCATGGCCGGGGCCGCCGCCCGGCAGACCCGCATGACGCCTTTGAGGTCGATCTCGTGGGTATGGTCCCACCTCTCGTCGGTGAGCTCGGTGAGGGGCACCTTGTGGGCGATACCGGCGTTCGCCACCACGCAACCGAGCGGCCCGTAGCGCTCCTCGGCCCCGGAGACCACGCGCTCGACCTCCTCGGTGCTCGTTACGTCGAGGTGCTGGTACTCGGCCTCACCGCCCCTTTCCGTGATCTCCGAAGCCACCCTCTGCCCTTCGCCATCGAGCACGTCGGTGACGACGACCCGGTAGCCGGCGTCCGCGAAGGCGCGGGCCGTGGCCGCACCGATGCCGATGCCGGAGCCGGTGATCAGGACTGTCTCTCTCTCCGAGCTCTCCATACGAACCTCGCTCCTCCAAGCCCCTACGCGGGGTTTTCTCCGCCTCTCACAGCATCACGTCCCCGGAGTTCGGGCCGAGCGTCTGCCCCACGTAGAGCGCGGCCCCCTCGGAAGTGAGAAAGGAGACCGTCTCGGCGACCTCCCAGGGCTCGCCGAAGCGCCCCAGGGGAAGCTCCGCGGCCTTGTTCTGGCGCCACTCCTCGGAGAGGCCGAGGACGAGATCGGTGTTGATCGGGCCCGGCGCCACCGCGTTCACCCTCACGCCCTGCGCCGAGACCTCGCGGGCGAGCGACTTCGTCAGGCCGATGATGCCGGCCTTCGCCGCGCTGTAGTGGCAGAGCTCGAAGCCCCCGATCTGGCCGAGCTGCGAGGCGACGTTGACGATTACGCCCCGGCCCCTAGACAGCATCTCCGGCAGCAAGGCGCTGGTGCACAAAAACGTCCCGCGCAGGTGGACGCCGATCATGCGATCGAAGTCCTCCACGGTGAGGTCCACGAACAGCTTCTGCTGGCCGTAGCCGGCGTTGTTGACCAGGATCTCGACCGGCCCGAATGTCCCCCGCGCCGCTTCCACGATCCTCCTCACGGCCTCCGGGTCCGAGACGTCACCCGGGGCGCTCGCGGCCTCTCCCCCAAATTCCTTTATCCTGGCTACGACCTCGTCGGCGCTCGCGTCCCTCAGGTCGTTGACGGCGACGCGCTCCC
This sequence comes from Actinomycetota bacterium, assembly GCA_030857715.1. The sequence goes on from JALZNL010000032.1 coordinate 3,628, forward strand.
CGTCCCTCGCCAGCTTCTCGGCGATGGCGCGGCCGATCCCACTCCCAGCCCCCGTGACCAGGGCGACCCGGGAACTTCCGGACATGTCGAAGCCTCCTTTCCAACCCTCCGAAACCGCGGAAGGACGGCCCGATCCCGGGCCGTCCCTCCGTAGCTCTGGGTGTTAAGTAGCCCTGGCGATGGTCGACTCCGGATCGGTCACCTCGGCCGCGAGCGGGTCCTTCACGTCGCGGGTACCAAGCATGAGGAAGCCCGACACGAACGTCGCGATGGCGCCGGCAAGAAAGGCGGTGAGCACCACGCTCAGCCCCAGGCCGGTGAACAGGCTGAACAGGGCCGACCCGACGATTGCGCCCGCCGGGCCCATGGCGTTGACAAACGAGGACCCCGTACCGCGCACCCGGGTCGGGAACGACTCGCCCATGAAGAACAACAGCGCCGCGTAGGGACCGATTATGAAGAAGAGCCCGGCGGTGTACATCGTCAGCACGAAGGCGGTCGAATCGGGCCCGAACAGCATCAAGGTGTAGGCCACGGACGATATTAGCCAGCCGCCGGCGATGGTCAGGCGCCGCCCGATACGGTCTCCGACGAACCCGTGGCAAAGGTAGCCGATGTACGCGGCAGCGTTGGAGATGACGAGAATGATCAGCGAACTGGAGAACTCCACCCCCTTGCCCTCCGTAAGCACGGTAGTGCCGAGGACGGCGAAGACCTGGATGCCGACCCAGTTGCAGAGCATCGCCAGGCTGATAAAGATGGTGTGCTTCCTGAGATCTGGCTCGAAGAGCTGCTTGAAGGTCGACTCTTCCGAGTGGTGGACGTCTATGTCGAAGCCCCGCCCGAACTCGACGGCCTCTTCGTGACGACCGTTTTTCTCCAGTTTCTTGACGTACTTCATGGCCTCGAACTTTGGGGATTCCCGAAGCTTGATGGCGAGGACGGCGATCACGATCGCCGGGAAGGTGGCGACCAGGAAGGTGTTGCGCCACCCGATGGCGGGCAACAAAATCGCCGACAACGCCGCCCCCAGCAACACCCCTATCGGCCAGCCGCCCTGCACCAGGCTGTAGATGAACCCCCGCCGCGGGTGGTTGCCGTACATCTCGTTGAGGTACGTCGCGTTCACCGCCTGCTCGGCGTATCCGAGACCGGAGAAGGTCCGCACCACGGTCATGTAGGCTCCCGCGAAGCTCGTGGGGGCCAGGGCCGTGAGGCCGGAGCTGAGGGCCGCGCCGACGGTTGCGATGACCAGAGACGGTTTCCTGCCCAGGTAGTCGAGCATTGGCCCGACCGCGAGCGCCACGAAAATAGTCCCTATCGCCACGAGAGTCACAATAAAGGTGCCGAACGAGGTCGACCACCCGAATTCATCAGAGATAACCGGAAGCAACGCCCCGAACAGCGTGTAGTCGTAGACGGAGAAGACCCATGCCAAAAAGCAGACGACCGAAGAGTAAACCAGGGTCTTATTGGTGATATTGGTGTCGATTACCGGGGCGTCGGACGGCGTCCTGCTCGGACTTCCGGCAGAACCCTCGCCCCCACCACCTGGTCGGTCAACCATCTTTGCGGTCCTCCTTGTCTAGTCTCTCACCACTCAATAGTCCGGCGCTACGCGTTCTTTACGCCACCGCACCAGACACCCAAACGGCAAGATAGCCAAACCGCGTTTATTTGTCAAACAAATACTTTCGCGGGTTGCTCATTTCCCGCCCCGACTGGCCTGTCTGCCGCTGCCGGTGTGGTGCCGTTTTGGTCGAGGTTCATTCGCGTTTCATCGCCGTCCGGTACCCTGACGTTGGCTACCGGACCGGGAACGAGGGAAAGCACACAGACAAAGAATGCCGGGGCGTTTATGGTGAAGAAACGGTTATTTCGGATATAGTATTGTAGCTATCAGGAAGGAAGCTTTAGCATGACGGGAGACAGCCTGAACGGGACGAGGAAGGTCGGCAAGGCCTACGAGCGGATAATCAAGCATATTCGGGGTGAGATCTCTTCCAGGAAGCTGCGCCCGGGCGATAAGCTGCCGCCGGAGACGGATCTAGCCCGATCCCTCGGTGTCAGCCGGCCAACGGTGCGCGAGGCGCTCAAGGTGCTGGAGTCGCAGAACGTTCTAAGGAGCTCGACGGGTCCCACGGGCGGGACGTTTGTCGAGGCCATAGACGGGGCGGGCGTGGCAGAGTATCTGACGGACTCCATATCTCTGTTGCTGGACGTGGACGAGCTTACGCTCGAGGAGTTGTGGGACGCCCGGGAGGTCACGGACGTACCGGCGGCGGAGCTGGCCGCCGCCCGACGTACGGAGCAGGATATATTCGTGATCGAAAAGACGGTGGAGATGGACGAGCTAAAGGAGGGCGTCGCCATAGTCTCGGACATCTCCTTCCACAGGGCCGTCGCGGAAGCCTCCAAGAACAGAATGTTGAGCTTGTTCGCGGGTTCTATCCACATGACCCTGAGGACGCTGGCCGAACGTTATGTCATACCGGAGAACATCTTACCCGAGGTCAAACGGATCTCCCAGCAACAGCACCGCCTCGTCTGCGAGGCTATCTCCGACCGGGACGGGGCCACGGCCGCGGCCCGGATGCGGGAGCACCTGGAGCTGTCTTACGGGGTTTACGAGCAGGCCATGCCCAGAGAATACTCGGGAAGCATCGGCGGGCAACCACCGGCGGAGGGTAACCGCCCTGACACGGGCCGATCCGGCCCCCGGCCGCGGTAGCGGCAGGTGCGGGGGATAGACTTGTATACCGGAGTTCCGGGGTGACCGTGGAAGGGCTGGTGACTTTGGTCCTTTCGTACGTTTTGTGGCCCCTACTGACCCTCGCCGTATTGGGCCTCTGGGTTGCGGCGGCAACGGACATCGCGCGTCACAGGCACGGTGAGGCGTTCACGAACGTAAAACTGTCGTGCATGGCCACGCTCGTTTCCGTGGTAGCGGTCGTCGCTATCGCCGGCATCGGCGCGACCTTCGGCGGCCAGTGGTCCGAAGCCGTATCGAGCGCAACCGCGGACGGGACTCAAGCCAAAAGGCAGGAGGGGGTCCCGCCCCGCGCCTACCTCTTCAGCTTCGGTTTGGAACACGCTTCTGACTCATCTCCCGCCGATCCGGGAACCCAGAGAGGGCCGGGGCCGCGTAGCTAGCTGACGTAACAGGCTAGGCGTCCTGAGGACGGGCCTGGAAGCCCTTCGAGCCGGCTCGCGCGGAGCGAGCTCCTAGATCGATGACTCCCTTTTCTCTCCAAAGCCCGGGGGAACGCCCTCCACCGCGAGGCGCAGCCAGCGCGCCTCGAACCGATCCCAGAGCTTCTCCTCGGGACGTTCGGTGTGGCTTACGGGCAGCCGGACGACCTCGTGCGGGCAGCCGAGATGGTTGGCGATGGCGTACACGGTGGGGGCCGGGACCACGTCATCCTGCAAGCCCAGGCCGACGAGGGTGGGACAGCGTATGTCTGTGGCGAAGTTCATCGGGTCGAAGTAGGAGAGGAGGGCCATCACGTCTTCTTCACGTCCGGGGTGTGCCTCCAGGTAGCGGTTGATCTCCCGCCCCGAGCCCTCCTCCACGAGGGACCGCCGGCCCTCGGCCCACCCGAAAGTCGGCACCGCCACGACGAGAAGGTCCGCGACCTGCATGACGGACTGGGCCATCACCGCCAGTCCGCCGGCGAAGCTCGTGCCGTTCAAGACCGTGCGAGAGACGAGGGGGCCCAGGATCTCCGCGCCCACCTCGACCGCCCGCATGTAGTCGCACACGGCTCCCCGCAAGACGTACTCCTCGGGGGATTCGATACCGGTCAGCACGTACCCCCACCGCGACGGCACCGGTAGCGCCTCCCCCGAGCGTCCGTATCCCCGGGCCTCCACGCCGACCACGTTCACGCCCGCCTCGGCCCAGCACCACATGGGATCGAGCCCGCCGCCGTATCCGTGGCTGTGCACGACCAACGGACGCGGGACGTCGTCTTTCCACCGGATCGCGTACCCCGAGACGCGGGCCTCTCCCAAAGAGTCGAATGCCAACCCCTCGAACCCGAGGGCGGCACTTTGCGATTCAAGCGGCTCGCGGGAGACGGCGGGCTCGACTCCCGCGAGATCCACCCGGGTCTTCTCCCAGAACGGTTCGAAGTCCGGGGGACGCGTGAGGGGCGGCTGCGGACCCCCACTGTACCCCTCGGCGTGCCCGTCAGGAAGACGTGTCACGGCGACACTCGGGGACCGTTCGTACCTTCGGCCGGTGTGGCCGCCAGCCGCACGGCTTCGCCGACGTAGCCTCGAAAACGCTCGTAGACGTGGCCGTTGACGAACTCGCGCAGCGCGCGGCCGTCGATGTTCTCGCCGAGGTGATCCGAGAGCCGGAAGGGCTCGTGCACGACCGCGACGGTTCGCGTGCGCGTGAGCTTCTTGTCGAAGTTGGCGACGGCGATCGGTACTATCAGGGGTTCGGGGTGCATGTTGGCCGCCAGGTGGAAGGCGCCGCTCTTGAAAGGCAAGGGCGAATTCTCCGTCTCGGTGCTGGTCCCCTCGGGGCAGATGACGATGTTCCTGCCGTTCCTCAGGTGCTCTCTCGCGGCGTCCAGGAAGAGCCTGCGGCGCTCCTCGGGCGTGCTCGAGGTGTCGTCGTCGATGGGGTCGACGTACCCGGAGTAGACGTAGATGTAGCCGAGCCGGTCGTAGAACTTCTGGTGCCCGTACTCGCCGGGGTCTGACTTGCGGACGACGCGCACGGGCGCCTCGCCGTACTTTTTCAGGAGGATCATGGACGAGACGAAGTGGGTGTCGAGCGTGAGAATGAAGTCGTTGGGGAGCAGGTTGTCCAGGTGGTTGGAGAGGTGGTTCATGACGAAGATGTGCCCCGGCTCGTCGGGCAGGTTCTCCTCCCCGCGGACGACGTGGTCGGTGCCCTCGAACATCTCGGCGAACGCCTCGCAGTTCCGGCGCCGGAGCTCGCCCGGGCTCATCGTGGGGGACGCTCCGGCAACCAGCTCGTAAATCCCCTGCAACTGCCGAAAGATCCCCACCTCGCGCCAGACCTCGTCCAGAAGATCCGCTATCTGGGCGGCCAGCTCGCGTTCTACCTCGTCTCCCCGTGCCTTCATTACCTCCAGGGTGTGGTAGGCGTCGTCCACCGTGAGGCGGTCCTCCAGGTAGTGGGGGATCTTGCGCAGAGGGGAGATAACGCTTAGGGTCGCGGTGTTCTGGTCCAGGAGGGCGCGGACGGTCCGTGGCACGTTCCCGTAGCGGGCGGCGATCAGGCGCGTCCTCGTCATTCTCAGGTGGTTCCCGATAAGCCACAAGACGCGCCGCATGAACGCCAGGCCAAAGGCGGGACGCTCCTTCGCGTACTCTTCGAAGAGCTCCCGATCCAGCACCAGCATCTCGGTACGATCGAGCGCCGTCGCTGTCGCCCGGTAGCGGTGCGGCTCCACGATAGAGGCCCAGCCGACCGGGTAGCCCCGGTGGCTGACGATGTGGGGTAGGGTCTGTCCGTCCATCTCGGGGCCAGACTCTTCGTTCGGCGCCACCGCGTCGGCGCCGGGCTTCGCGAAGGACAGCTCGATCTTGCCCCGGGCCAGCACGTAGAACGCCGTCGCGGGCTCGCCCTGCTTTATCACGTGGTCCCCCGGCTCGAACGTCTTCTTGCGGGCGTGGCGGGCGAAGTGTCCCAGGTGCTCCCGTTCCATCCCCTCGAAGAACGGCGATTCGCGCAGGAGGTCCAGGGTGTCCGTCTGAACGTTCATGCCTGATCCGGGATGGACGGGGTCTCCAGCAAAAAGGCAACGGCGCCCTCGAGCCAGTGGTCCATCGCGGCGGCGACCTTCTTCAGGATCTGGTAGCCCAGATACGGATCGTCCTCGAAGAGCTCCTCGAAGGTCTCGCGCGGGAGCCAGACCAGCTCGCTGGCCTCTTCGCATCTCATCGAAGACGTGTGCCGGTAAGGAGGCCTGAACGCCGACCACCCCGCAACGAGGTTTCCCGGATCCCGCTGCACACCCATCAAGAGGTCGCCCACACCCTCAAAGTACACCAGGATCTGCACCGCCCCGGAGAGGAGGAAGTACACGGCCCGCGCCTCGTCGTTCTGCCGCACAACTATCGCACCCTGCTCGAATCGCCGCTTCGTCGCCGACCTTGCCAGACGCTCGAGCGCCCACCCCGGCATCCCCTCGAAGAAGCGGAGCCCGGCGAGCTCTTCGGCCGTTATACTTGCCGGGTCGCTAACGTGCGGTCCGGCGTTCGCCTCATGTTTTTCCACCCGTAGTGTCCTCTCCCTCAGCACCCGCAGCACAGACAGGCGCTAGTAAACCCTGGCAGGGATCTTATAGGAGACCGCATCGGGGGACCAATCCTAGGGAAAGGTCCGGAAAGATATGGCCGACTAGCCGCTCCCCCTGGCGAGATACACTGCAAGAAGGATGATCGCACCGCCGATGATCTTCTAGGTCCCCAGTACCTTGCCAAAGAAGATGATGCCCGAAGCGACTCCCATGATGGTGATCAAATACTGATACACCAGGACCCTGTCGGCCCCGACGCCCTCCCACTCCAACTTGGGAAGGTAGGGGGGAACAGAGCAGCACGACCAGTTCCCCGAAGAGCAAGGAGTACGTCGCCACCGTCAGCGGCAAGTGACGCTCCAACACAGGCATCGAGAGCGCAGTGTAGCCCCCGAACGCTATCGCCGCCAGGAGCACGAAGGGATCCCCGGTTAGGCCCGTCCCCTCGGCCCCGAGACCCTCGTAGAAGACGATGCCGACGCACAGGATCGAGAGTCCCACCACCGCGATGCCCTCCACGCGGGCCTCTCCAGCCCGAGCAGCAGGCCAAGGAGGAGCCCCCAGATGGGGGCTGTGGCGAAGATGAGACCGGTGTTGGCGGCACTGGTCATACTCACGCCCAAGGTGAAGGCGGTCTGGCCGATCGCCACCCCAGGCACTGGCGCGCGCCCGCACGCTGGCCGAGGGGAGGGAAACGGTCCACGACGGCGGGCGCTTCGATTTGGGCGTCATCGACCTGTTGCTCCCCGACGGCGACGGCGCGGAACTGGTCGCCGAGCTCCAGGGGCGCATACCGGGGACGCCGGTGGCGATCCTGAGCCAGGGAGGACGCGGCCAGGGTCGCGCGGGAAGTGGGGGCCGACGAGGCGATCCACAAAGAGATGCCCCTGTCGGGCATGGTCTCCTCCCTCAAGAGGCTCTTGGGATAGAGAACCTCATCCACCCGATTGAGGGGAAGGTGCCTTCTCATGGAAGCCCGCATCGGCTCGGTCCGCTACCGTAAGGGCCCGGAGAACCCTTTAGCCTCACCGCCCGATAACACCTTCGGCGCGTATTGTGGCTCCGCCGTAGGCCGCGCTAGCGGAGCTGGAGGATGGGGAGAATAGCGCGACCGATGAGCACTATAGAAGCCGGAGCCCCGAGAGCCGTAATATGCTCGGAGGCTTTACAGGCTAACAACGCCTAGAACCACCAAGACCAAGACGACCAACAGCGAAACCAAGGTCAGGATTCCCCAAATGAGCGTAACCTTGTTGCTGCGCATGGCCGTCTCCTCACTTCTAAAACGTCTCGTCACAAGACTTGCTGCCCGAATACTACCTAAACAGAAAAGGCCGGAACCCCGAAGGACCACGTCCCGGTCTGTGCGAAGGTCCGGCCGAGCCCACCGGACCGGGGCGGCGCCATGTTCTCGGAACTTCGCGTGTATGCCTTCCTCCGGACCATAGCATAGTCGTGACTCCCCGGATTCGTACCGGATAGACTCTACTTCGCCGGGTACGTCGCCGAAGGGTCCTTCCCGGTGGGTTGGCCGGAGGCACCGGTCGACACGATCCTCGGTGGCCTTTCGCAAAGGCAACCCTGACCGGCAGCCCGCGCCATGGAGCGTACTGGGCTTCCCCCGGTAAGACGGTTCTTCCGAGAATCTGATGAATCGGGTTCAGGCTCGCGCCGGATAAAAGAGCGAGTATTCAAGCTGCCGAAGCGTACAGCACGCGCTGCCTC
>JALZNL010000333.1 GCA_030857715.1 Actinomycetota bacterium
CCCTGCGGGGTCCCTCGTCGGCCTCGACGACGGTATCCCCTTTGCGCCCCTTGACGGTGACAGGCACGATCTCCCCGCGGAAGCGCTTCCCGTCCTGGGCGGCAACAGCTTTCTCGTGGCTGAGCAGGGCGAAACGGTCCTGCTTCTCGCGCGAGACGTCGTACGCTTGGGCGAGCTCTTCGGGCCTCTGCTCCTCGGCGGTGACGCTGAACCGTTCCTCGGCCAGGTTCTCGGCGGTTACGCCGAGCGAGTCGGTGTGGCCGAGCTCCTCCATCCTCGGGTTGACGAAGCGCCAGCCCAGGGTGGTGTCGTACGTGGTGGCGTGGCCTGTCGGGAAGGCGCGCTCCGGTTTCGGGACGGCCCAGGGCGCGCGGCTCATGGACTCGACGCCGCCGCCGACGTAGACGTCGGCCTCCCCGAGCATGACGGCGCGTGCGGCGCCCGCCACGGCTTCGAGGCCCGAGCCGCAGAGCCTGTTCACGGTGGCGCCGGCCACGGTCTCAGGGAAGCCGGCGAGCAGGAGCGACATGCGCGCCACGTTCCTGTTGTCCTCGCCGGCCCCGTTCGCGCAGCCGAAGTAGACATCCTCGACCTCGCCGGGCGGGACGCCCGTCCGGTCCATCAGGGCTTCGAGGGCCATCGCCCCGAGGTCGTCGGGGCGGACGGTAGCGAGCGCTCCGCCGTGGCGCCCGATCGGGGTGCGGACGGCGCCAACGACCCAGGCTTCGTTCGTTCCTCCGTATGTCATACGTTCAGGTCCTTCCTTCGCTCCAGGTCGGGTCGCCAAAGAAAATCGGTTTCGAACTCCAAGACCGGTTCGAGCCGAAGTCGTGCTTATGCAACATCCCCGAGGACCTCGTACTCGGACTGCACCAGACCATTCTCGAACTGCCGGGTCTCTATGTGGCGTAAACGGACATCGTGGGGAAGTGGTCCGAAGAGCGGAATCCCGGTGCCTATAAGGACAGGAACCTTCGTAATGATCAAGCGTTGGATCAGGCCTTCACCGAGGAATCCTTGAATCGTCTTCCCACCGTCTACGTACAGATGCCCGAACCCACGCTCCGCGAGACGCCGGACCACTTCCCGGGGCGGCGTGGACATGGACTCGACGGTTCCTGCAATGACGTCCGGAATATCCACCTGCCGGCTGCTGAGAACGACCACGGGCTTTTCACCATAGGGCCACGAATCGAAGGACAATGACAGCTCGTAGGTGTTCCGCCCCATGACGATCGCATCCACGGAATCTATGAATCCTTGATACCCGTAGTCCTCACCTCCCTCCGTGGCTTCCCCACCGGGAAGCCAGTCGATGCCGCCATTCTGCCGCGCTATGAAGCCATCGATGCTCGTTGCGATATACACGGTAGCTTTCATGCTCCCCTCAAGCCTCACTTTTCTTTCGCTTCCCTGGTCCTGGCACGTAGGTCGCGCAGGACACGAAGCTCTTTTTCCGTGGGCGGGTCGGTGGTCGTCATTTCGTCCGCCACCCTCAGGTTCCAGCCCGTCGCTTCGCGGGCTTGTTCGGCCGTGGCGCCGGGGTGGAGCGCCACGAGGGTTAGCTCTTTCGTCTCCGGATCAGGGCGCAGGACGCCGAGGTCGGTGATGAGGACGGTGGGGCCGGCGCCGGGGTAGCCGAGCTCTTCGCGGGAGTTGCCGCCGGTGCCGTGGCCTACGGAGGTTACGAAGGAGAGCTCTTCGACGAAGGCGCGGGGTTTTTGGCGGAGCATGATGATGACTTCTTTCGCCGAAGCCGCGATCTCGGGGGCTCCGCCCGCCCCGGGGAGGCGCACCTTCGGGCTCTCGTAGGGGCCCACTACCGTGGTGTTGATGTTGCCGAAGCGGTCCACCTGGGCGGCGCCGAGGAAGCCGACGTCCACGCGGCCGGCCTGGAGCCAGTAGTTGAAGATCTCCGGCACCGAGACCACCGAGTCCGCGTGCTCGGCGAGCACCCCGTCGCCGATGGAGAGCGGCAACACGTCCGGCTTCGCGCCGACGGTGCCGGACTCGTAGATCAGGACACACCCCGGCGCGTGCGTCGCCCGGGCCAGGTTCGCCGCCTCGCTCGGAAGGCCTATGCCGACAAAGCAGACAGCCCCGTCGGCGAGCTCGCGGCTGGCGGCCACGGTCATCATCTCGTCTGTGGTGTAGGAGGCCGCGGCTCTGCCCGTCTCTCCGTCGGTCGTCACTTCGTGACCATCCCTTCCCCCCGAACGCTCCGCAGGTACTCGCCGAAGTTCTCCGTCCCGAGGACGTGCTCCTCCATCCAGGAGCGGAACGTCTCCCGGTCGCGGCCTATCGGGTCCCACGCCTCGTAGAAGCCGTTGTCCCGTTGGTAGTAACCGTCGGCGTAGGACGGATGCGCCCCCATGGGCTCGACCGCTATCGCGTCGATAACCACGGCCGGCAGGACGATCTGGAAGGAGTGCGGTTCCAGCTCCTCCACGACCTCCTCGACCGTGGCGATGGCGCGCCGCGCCGAGAGCACGGCCTCCTTCTGGATGCCGGAGATGCCCCAGATCGCCACGTTCCCCCGGCTGTCCGCCTGCTGGGCGTGGATGACGGAGACGTCCGGGTTCAGCGCCGGGACCGCCATAAGCTCCTCGCCCGTGAACGGGCACCGAATCGGGGCGATGGTCTGGGTCACCTTCGGGAGGTCCGTGCCGACGTAGCCGCGGAGGACCGCGAACGGCAGGTTGGATGCCCCGGCGACGTAGCGGTTCGCCATGCCGGCGTGGGAGTGCTCCTCTATCTCCAGAGGAGCGGGCCATTCGTTCTCGACGGCGTCGCGGAAGCGGTGCAGGCTCCCTACGCCCGGGTTGCCGCCCCAGGAGAAGACGAGCTTTTTCGCGCAGCCCATGCCGATCATCTGGTCGTAGATCAGGTCCGGCGTCATCCGGATCAGGGTCAGGTCTTTGCGTTCCTGGCGGATGATCTCGTGCGCCGCGGCCGTCGGTATGAGGTGCGTGAAGCCTTCGAGCGCGACGGAGTCCCCGTCGTGTACAAGCTCAGCGACGGCCTCGCGCAGGTCTGCTACTCTAGCCAACCGGTGGCCTCCTTCTCGGATGCGTCCCTCAACTGGTCCTCAAGACCGGCTTGAGCGTGCCGGCGTCGTCGGCGGCCCCGTTGATCTCGTCCAGGTCGTAGTACCCGATCAGGCCGAACACCACGTACGCCGGCAGCGGGAAGGCGAAGCGGTCCACGAGGTCGGCCCGGCCCTCGTCCATCATCCCATCTATGAGCCCGTTCGCAACCTCCCGGATACACGGCTCAAGCCCCGCGACGCGCCTGGCCGAGAACGCCCTGGCGGCGTGCGTGGGCTTGTGCAGGGGCGGGTCCGCGGTCGAGGTCGTCGGCGTGACACGCACGCCCGCCTTGAGCTTCGCAAGCGCCTCGGACGTTACCGGGTAGAGCGGCTCCTGCACCCTGGCGTTAGAGAACGTCTCCGGGTCCTTGACGATCTCCTGTATGTCCCAGTACCGGCTGACCACCCAGAAGCCTATCCTGGGGGCGTGGAAGACCGGGGTTTCCCTGCGGAACCTCGCGAAGTACGGGTAGGGGTCCGCGAGATAGTCGGGGTCGAGGGGATCGAAGCTCTCGTCCACCGGATGGTCGGCGCCCTGCGGTCTCTCGGTCTGGCTCACGGCACTCCCATACTTTCTTGCCCGCCGGTCAGGACGCGCCCTGCGACGCCCGCTCCTTCACCGAAACATCAAACTCCGGGTCCATCGGCAGGCCGACGTAGTTCTCGGCGAGCGAGGTGGCGGCGGCCCGCGAGCCGGTGACGTAGTCCAGTTCAGCGACCTGCATCCTGTACTGGAAGGCGTTATCCCCGTCGAAGCGGTG
>JALZNL010000334.1 GCA_030857715.1 Actinomycetota bacterium
ACGGCATCGGGGCGGTGGACTACCACACCGGCCAGACAGTCGTCTTGATCCGCCGCCGCAAGCGTAGACCGGAGGTAGCCGAGCTGCTCGAAGCGCTGCTGGAGAAGCATCCGACGGGCACCGTCTACGTGGCCTGGGACAATTCCAATACCCACGAAGATGAGGAGGTCGAGGCGATTCTGCGCGGGGCGGCGGGCAGATTGGTGCTGCTCTACCTGCCGACCTACAGCCCGTGGCTCAACCCCATCGAGATGCTCTGGCGCCACTTCAGGCGCGAGGTGACCCACTGCGAGCTGTTCCCGAACGTGGGGGCGCTCATCGCCGCGGCCTACGACTTCTTCGAGCGCCACAACCGAAGACCCAGCGACGTCCTCTCGATCATCGGTTCCAATCCCGCAGAAATTACGTGAATGTACTTAGGGCGCTTATGGCCACCCGGCTGATGGGCCCCATTTCGCTCCTTCCCGGTGGTGGGTTCGCCTTGGGCGCTCAGCATACCGTCTTGTACCGACCAGTCTGGGACACATGGATTGGATGGGCGTTTGGCAGAGATTAGGATTTTCAAAGGAGGGCCGCCCACCGACCCCGCGCTGGGGTAGGATTGGTCTGGACGGTGATGATGAGGATCCTGATCGTGGAGGACGAAGAGCACTTGGCCCGCCTCGTCGCCGAGGTGCTCGGCCGGGAAGGGCACGCCGCCGAGACAGCGTTCGACGGCAGGACGGCCCTCGCGCGCGTCCTGACCGAGGACTTCGACCTCCTCGTGCTCGACTGGATGCTGCCGGACCTCGACGGGATCCAGGTCGTCAAGAGGCTCCGGGCGGCCGAAGTTGGCGTTCCGGTCCTCATGCTCACGGCCCGCTCGCAACTGGAGGACCGCGTGGAGGGCCTCGACGCCGGCGCCGACGACTACCTCCCGAAGCCCTTCGCCTTCCCCGAGCTTCTCGCGAGGGTGCGGGCCCTCGCGAGGAGGCCCCCCGAAAGGACGGGGCAGGAGACGGTCCTCGCCGCCGGCGACGTCGTGCTCGACCCCGGACGCCACGAGGTCCGCCGCGCCGGGGAGCGCATCGACCTCACGGCCAAGGAGTTCGCGCTGCTCGCCACCCTGATGCAGCGCCCGGGGCAGATCTTCACCCGCTCGGTGCTGCTCGATACCGTGTGGAGCGGCAGCACCGGCGCCTACACCAACTCGGTCGACCTCTACGTCCACTACCTGCGCAAAAAACTCGACCGGGAAGGCGAAACCTCCCGCGTACGAACCGTCCACGGCGCCGGCTACACCTTCGACCCCAGACCGGCCCCGTGATGCTGGACCGGATGCGCCGCCGCTTGACGCTCGGGTACGCTGGCGTCTTCGCCCTCATACTGCTCGTCCTTGGGACGGCCGCGGTGGTCGTCTTCTCCCGGGAGCTGACAAAGCAGCAGGACACCCTGCTTAAACAGGAGGCCAAGGACCAGACGAGCAACCTGCTGGACGGCGAGAGCAGGGAGGTCCTCGCGAGCGGCTCGGCCGAGTACAGCTGGGTCGCGCTGAACGCCGAAGGCCGCAGCGTCACGGACAGGGACCCGACCGCCGCGTCCTCGGGCGCCCTGGGCCTCCCCTCCAGGCACCTCGCCGCGAGCGCCCTCGACGAAGACGGGGCCGTCTCCGAGACGATCCGCGGGCCGGAGGGCAGGGTCAGGGTCGTCAGCGTGCCCATGCGAGACGGGGGCGAGGTGGTCGGGGTCATGCAGTACGCGCGCTCCCTGCGGGGCGTGCAGGAGACGGTGAATCGCCTCCTCCTCGTCCTGCTCCCCCTGGCGCTCGGGGGCGTGGGGGCCGCCCTGCTGGGGGGCCTCTACATGTCGGGCCGGGCCGTGCGCCCGGCTCGGGAGTCCTTCGAGCGGCAGCGCGCCTTCGTCGCCGACGCCTCCCACGAGCTCAAGACGCCCCTGACCCTGGTTCGGGCCGACACCGAGATGGTGCTCTACCGCGGGAGCTTGAACGCCGAAGACGGCGAACTGTTGGAGCACGCGCTCGCCGAGACCGACCGCATGGGCGCGATCCTCTCGGACCTCCTCCTGGTGGCCCGGCTCGACGCCGGCAAGCTCGGCGTGGCCGACAAACCCTTCGACCTCTCCGGCGTCCTCTCGGAGGCGGCCGAGCGCTTCGGGCCGCGGGCAGCGGCCAAAGAGGTCCGGCTCGATGTTCTGGCCCCCGACGAGCTGCCGGCCCGCGGCGACGCGAAAAGGACAGGCCAGATCCTCGCCGTCCTCCTCGACAACGCCGTGAGGTTCACGCCGCCCGGAGGCATCATCGCCGTGACGGGCCGACCGCGCGACCGCTGGGCTGAAGCGAGTGTAACGGACACCGGCCCAGGGATACCGCCGGAGCATTTGTCCCGCGTCTTCGATCGGTTCTACCGCGCCGACGCCGCCCGCACGAGGGGCGAAGCCGCCGGAGGAACGGGGCTCGGCCTAGCGATAGGCCGCGAACTCGCCAGGGCCCAGGGCGGCGACCTCTCGGCCGAGAACGCCAAGGAAGACGAAGCCGGCGGCGGGGCGACCTTCCGCCTCTGCCTGCCCCGCCGGTGAGCCATGAGACCGGGGCGCCGACCCGGCGCTTCCGATAATGGCGCTTATTCGGACCACTTGCTACGTGGGGCTTCCGATAACGGGGGTGGCGCCTTGTGAACGAGGATCTCAAGGCGCGAAAGGTCGGGAAGGTGGCCGCTGGCTACGAGGCGTGACTGGAGAAGCAGCCGCCCTCGTAGAACACGAAGCGGACGTACCGGACTAAGGCCAAGCAGTTCCTCGGGTGGCTCGCGGCGACGCCCGCCGAGTACGGCGATGCGCTTTCGGAGGAGCACGCCCGCGACTACGCCACCAGGGACTTCAAGGCGCACCTCTGAAGACGGTGAGGAGGACCACCGTCGTCGGTCAACCTGAGCCTGGCGGCGACGATGTGGGTGCCCGAGAGGTGGCCTACGGCGTAGATCGCGGCCATCACCGCGAGCCCGAAGGAGAACCGATGCCGAGGGACCCCACGCCCCCACCCGAGACCTCGTCTATTATGACCGCCCCGGGCCCGGCGAACACCAGAAGAAAAGTGCCGACGAACTCGGCGGCGCAGCGCCTCAACTCGTCGGAGGCGGCTTCTCGTCCGCCGGGCGCCGGCCGCCGGTGGGCAACGCCCGGCGCAAGGCCGCCCGGAGCATCTCCCCCGTCGGGGAACCTTTGAGGCCTTCCGGGGTCGCGTACACGCGGCAGCGTAGACCCCAGTCCTCCGGCCTGTGGGTGCCTTCGGCAGGGAACAGGTCCTCGTCGTCCAGCCGGATCGTGGGGCTGCCGGGGAACCGGAGCCTTCGGGCTTCCGCCTCGGTGTTGACGGCGACGGC
This sequence comes from Actinomycetota bacterium, assembly GCA_030857715.1. Next base: position 3,378 of record JALZNL010000334.1, read on the forward strand.
GACCACCACGGCCTCGATGTCCTCCTCAACGAGCACTCTCCGCAGGGCTTCCTCGGCGGGCGCGTGGGACGGGCAGCCGTCGAAGTAGAGCACCTCTATCCTGGGACCTTCAGGCACGGCGGAAAGGGTCCCACCCCTCAGCCCCGGATTCGCCGACGCGCGCCGCCTCGCGTTCCACCTCGCGCTCCTCGGCCTCCAGGCGCTCCCGGCGCTCGCGCTCGCGCTCCTCGCGTAGCCTCCTCAGTTCCACTTCGGGCCGCTCCAGCCATCCCCTCATCCTCAACTCTATCTGGTCGCGTACCGCCCGGAACCTCTCCAGCATCGAGTCGTAGGAGAGGTCCTCGTCGCGGCGGGGGTCCTCGAAGATCCACGAGAACGTCGTGCCCACGCCAGGGAAGGTCTTCGGGCACCGCTCCTCGGCCCGGGCGCACACGATAATTAGGTAGTTGAAGTACTCCTT
>JALZNL010000335.1 GCA_030857715.1 Actinomycetota bacterium
GCTCGACGATGCGGGCGCGGTGGCGGATCTGATGGCCGCCTGCGTCCAGGCGGACGGCGGCGCGGAGGGCACGAGCGTCGAACACGTCCTGGATGACTGGCACGAGGTGGATCTCGAAGAGGAGGCCGTGCTCGTGCTCGAACCGGACGGGGCCGTCGCCGGGTACGCCGACGTGGTCAACCGCGCCTTCGTCTCGCTGAGCATCTACGGCTACGTCCATCCCGAACACCGGGGGAGGGGCCTCGGGGCGTGGCTCGTCGGCTGGGGTGAGAACTGGATAGAGGAGAGGATGCATCTCGCGCCGGAGGGGGCATCGGTGTTGGTCAAGCACTACGTGATCTCGACCAACACCGATGCCAGACGGCTTCTGGAGAACAACGGCTACGAGGCCGTGCGCGGGACGTACGTCATGGAGATCGAGCTGGACGACGAACCGCCTGAACCGGAGTGGCCGGAAGGGCTGACGGTGAGGACCTTCGTCCCCGGCCGGGACGAGCGGGCCGTCTTCGGGGCGGTCGAGGACGCCTTCCGGGACGTGTGGGACCGGCCCCGGGGCACTTTCGAACGCTTTGTCGGCATGACGGAGAGTGAGAACTTCGACCCTTCCTTGTGGTTCCTGGCGGTGGACGGCGGGGAGATCGCCGGGATGCTCCTGTGCAAGACGGTGGCGGGTGAGGGATGGGTGGACGTCGTCGGCGTGCGGCGGCCGTGGCGGCGGCGCGGCCTGGGTCTGGCGCTGCTGCGCCGGGCGTTCGGAGAGTACCGCGGGCGCGGCGTCCGCCAGGTAGAACTAAGCGTGGACGCGGGTAGCGTGACGGGGGCGCCGAGGCTCTACGGCCGCGCCGGGATGCGGCTAAAGACCGGCTACGTGGTCTACCAGAGGGAGTTGCGATCCGGGGAAGATCTCTCGTCCAAGTAGCGGCAGAGAGCGTCTTTCCGGGCGGTTGCGGGGCTGTTAACATTGTGGTCGTGTGGCGCGTTCGACCGTGGCTTCGAGACTGGGAAGGATCTCAGCAGTGGGCGGGACGTTATCCATCAAAGATGCGTTTCGTGCGGGTCCGTGCGCGTTACGCGGCGGGCCTCCGCTTTGGGGAAGCTTGGGTCACCAGGGCGGCCGATGGAAGCGCTGAGGGAGGGCCTTGGCAGGGCCCGGCGGGGCCTCGGCCGTCTGGGGCGGCACCTGCGGCTCGGGGCGGCGGCGTATGGGGTGTTGCTGATCTCGCTCCTACTCACCGCGCTGGCCTGGGACTACGTGCGCAACACGGTCGAGGCGCAGAAAGGCGTGCGCTTCGACGAGACGGTGAGGGCCACGCAGGCGGCGGTGGACCGCCGCACGGACGACTACCTGGACGCCATGTTCGGCGCCCGCGGCCTCATCCTCGCGAGCCAAGACGTCGAGCGGTCGGAGTGGGAGGAGTACGTGAAGGGGGTGGAGCCCGTGCGCCGTCTCGGGGGGCTCCAGGCCCTCGCCTTCGCGGAGCGCGTGGAGCCCTCCGAACGCGAGGACTTTGTCCGGCGGATGGAGGAGGACGGGCTGCCGGGGCTGCGGCCTGACCTCGACCCCGGCGGGGAGCGTTCCGTCTACTTCCCGGTGAGGCTCACGGCGCCCTCCGACGAGGCGAACCGCGACATGTTCGGGCGCGACGCCCACGTGGATACCGTCAACCGGGCTGCCATGGACCTGGCGCGGGACACCGGATTGCCGCGGGCCACGGAGACGACCTACGTGCTCACGCGGGCCGCCCCGGACGCTGGCGCGGACCTGGCGCTGCGGCCCGGCTTCGTGGTGTACCTGCCGGTCTACGGGGAGGGGGAGCCCGCCGGGACCGTGGCCGAACGCCGCAGGGCCCTCGAAGGTTTCGTCGTCGGCGCCTTCAGGAGGGACGGCCTGCTCGACGCCGTCTTCGGGGGCCGCTTCGACCCGGCCATAGACTTCGAGGTCTACGCCGGACAGGAAGCGGAGTCGAGCGACCTGCTCTACGACGCGGACGGGGTGAAACGGGCCGGGGTCGCCGGGTACGACCAGCTCTTCACCGAGGAGCGCAGCATCGGGGTGGCCGGGCGCGAGTGGAGCCTGTACTTCGCCACCCTGCCGGATTTCGAGAGGGATTCCCAGAGCAACCTCCCCCTCTTCGTCCTGGCCACGGGTATCGGGGTGAGCCTGCTCCTCTTCGGCATCTCCTGGATGCTCGTGCGCAGCCGCCTCCGCGCCGAGCGGGCCAGCGAGGACCTCGAGGACGCGAACCGCGAGCTCGAAGGGACCAACAGGGAGCTCGAGACCTTCTCATACTCCGTCTCACATGACCTTCGGGCGCCCTTGAGGACCATAGACGGCTTCTCCCAGATCCTCTCCGAGGACTACGGCGAGAAACTCGACGACGAGGGCCTCGACTACCTCGCGCGGGTGCGGACGGCGAGCCGGCACATGGCCGAGCTCATAGACGACCTGCTAGATCTCTCCAGGGTCGGGCGCAGACCTTTGAGGCGCGAGCGGGTGGACCTGAGCGCGCTCGCGACGGGCATCGCGGAGGACCTGAAGGCTTCCGGGCCGGACCGGGAGGTGGACTTCGTGGTCGAGGAGGGGGTCGTGGCCCGGTGCGACGTCGGGCTGCTCAAGGTGGCGCTCGAGAACCTGCTCGGCAACGCCTGGAAGTTCACCTCCAGGGAGGAGAGGGCCACCATCCGCTTCGGCGCCTCCGGGGGTGCCTTCTACGTCTCAGACGACGGGGCGGGCTTCGACGCGGCCTACAAGGACAAGCTCTTCGGGGCCTTCCAGAGGCTGCACGGGCCCGAGGAGTTCGAGGGGACGGGGATAGGGCTCGCGACGGTGGCGAGGATCGTGCACCGCCACGGGGGCGAGGTGTGGGCCGAGGGGGCCGTCGGCGAGGGGGCCACCTTCTTCTTCACTTTAGGCGGCAGGGACCGCCAGGCCGAGGAGGCGTTGGCGAAGAAGAGGGAGCTTGCGTGACGGGGACCCCCGAACGGGGCGTCCCCGTGCGCGTGCTGCTCGTGGAGGATTCCGAGAACGACGCCATGCTCCTCCTGCGCGAGCTCAGGCGCGGGGGCTACGAGCCCATCCACGAGCGCGTCTACACGCCTGAGGACATGGAGCGGGCGCTGAGAGGGGCGGAGGCCCGGGGGGAGCCCCACGAGGTCGTCATCTCCGACTACTACATGCCCAGGTTCAGGGCGCCGGACGCGCTCGCGCTCCTGCGGAGGCTCGGGTACGACGTGCCGTTCATCGTGGTCTCGGGCAAGATCGGGGAGGACGCGGCGGTCGGGGTCATGAAGGCCGGCGCCGACGATTACCTCACCAAGGAGAACATGGCCCGCCTCTGCCCGGCCATCCGACGGGAGCTCAAGGAGGCCGGGGTCCGCAGGGAGCGGACGCGGGCCGAGGAGGCGCTCGCACGGAGCGAGATCCGGTTCCGGCGCCTCGTCGAGCAGGCCGCCGACGCGATGTTCGTGCACGACCTCGAAGGCCGCTTCGTGGACGTGAATCGTCAGGCGTGCGAGTCCCTCGGGTACCCCAGGGAGGAGTTGCTCGGCATGTCCGTGGCGGACGTGGAGGTGGGCCACGACCCCGGGTCTTTGAAAGGCTTGTGGGATGAGATTTCCTCCGGCGTGCCCCTCACGCTGGAGGGGACGCACCGGCGCAGGGACGGAACCGTCTTCCCGGTAGAGGTGCGCGTCGGCATGTTCGAGGATGGGGGGAGCCCGCTCGTGCTCGCCCTGGCGCGCGATATCACCGGGCGCAAGGAGGCAGAGAAAAGGGTCAGGGAGACCGAGGTCCGCTACCGGACGCTCGTCGAGCAGCTACCGGC
>JALZNL010000336.1 GCA_030857715.1 Actinomycetota bacterium
GGACGTCCCAGCCCTGCGCCAGCTTCTTCTCGGCCAGCCGCCGCCGCACGGGCAACTCCTCCTCTCCCCGGTAAACGACCACTTCGACCCCGACACTGAGCGCCCCTTCGAGATCCGCGCCTCGTTCCACAGCTCCGCGGCCCGGCCCGGGTCGTGGGAGTGCGGCTTCAGGCGTCCCTCCTCCGGCACCGCCGCCGGCGGGGTGAGCCCGGCGAGCGGCGTCGCCCGACCGAACATGGTCTCCCGGACGAGGCGCTCCCGGTCCACGGCCAGGTTCAGCGCCAGCCGCGCGCGCCGGTCTGCGAGAGGCAGGCCTTCAGCGTCCCGGTTTATGACGCCCGCGACGGTGAAGATGGCCTCCGTGGAGACCAGTTCGGCGTGCTCGGAATTCTCGACCTTTTCGGCGTCGGCCGGCGATACTTCGGTCACGACGTCCACCTCGCCCTCGGTCGTGCAGACGAGGTCAAGGGCCTCTTCGGGCGTGAGGTCGTTGCGGAGGACGACCTCGCGCAGGCGCGGCCCCCGGTCTTTGTCCCAGTAGTCCGGGTTTGCGGTGAGGCGCACCTTGGAGGTGCGGTCCTCGCGTTGCAGCCAGGTGGCGGCAAACGGGTCCATCTGCGTGACCGCCATCTGGGTATCCACGGTCGAGTAGCCTTCGGCGAGAACGAACGGTCCGGTGGCCCACGGCCCCGGCGCGTCGATCGCTCACCAGTGCCCTTCGCCGCTCCCCTGCCGCTCGTACCCGAAGCCGGGCCCCTCCCAGAACGGGGTGCTCATGACGTGCATGGCCCGCAGCTTCCCGAGCGCCTGCCCGTCGGGCTCGGGGAAGCGGAAGCGCACGCCGTGCTCCCCCGTTACCTCAAGGGTCGTGCCGGGCGCGAAGTTGAACTGGGTGCCCGGCGGGTGCGGGGAGGCCCAGAGCATCACCTCGTCGAAGGCGCGCTCGACGCTGTGGGCGGTGAGCGGTTCGCCGTCGGGGAAGCGGTTGCCCTCGCGCACGTCCACCTCCAGCGTGCGGCCTTCGTCCTTCCAGCGGTACGTCTCCATCGCGGCCGGCTCGATGGTGCCGTCCGGGGCGGCGCGGACGAGCTCCTCGACCGTGTTGTACGTGATGTAGAGCCAGTTCAGGGGGCTCGGGTCCACGACTTTGATGGTCCCGGCCGGATCTCCTCTTTCGACCATTATCTGTAGTCCCCTTTCCTGTGTTGTCGGGTACGTACGGGGCAGACCTTCAAGGACCCGCCCCGTACGCGTCCGGCTCACGCCGGTCCCTAGCGGTTGACGGTCTGCATGCCCGCCTCGGGGTAGCGCTCGCCGGCGGCGGCCCCCGCCGGTGCGGCCTCCTCGATGCGCCGCAGGTCCTCTTCGGTCAGCTCGACATCGAGCGACCCGACGTTCTCCTCCAGGTATTTCCGGCGCTTCGTGCCGGGGATGGGGACGACGTCCCGTCCCCGGGCGAGCAGCCAGGCGAGGGCGAGCTGGCCCGGGGTCACGCCCTTCTCCGAGGAGATCTCACGCGCCCTCTCGACGAGGTCGAGGTTTTTCCGGAAGTTCTCGCCCTGGAAGCGCGGCGAGCCGCGCCTGAAGTCGTCCTCGTCGAAGTCGTCGGGGCTCTGTATCTGGCCGGTCAGGAAGCCGCGTCCCAGCGGACTGTAGGGCACGAAGCCTATGCCGAGCTCGCGGCAGGTCGGCAGGATCTCATCCTCCACGTCCCGGCTCCACAGGCTGTACTCCGTCTGGAGGGCCGTGATCGGGTGTACAGAGTGGGCCTTGCGTATGGTCTCCGGCGCGGCCTCGGAGATGCCGAGGTAACGGACCTTGCCGGCGTCCACGAGATCCTTCATAGTCCCCCACGTCTCCTCGACGGGGGTATCCGGATCTACCCTGTGCTGGTAGTAGAGGTCGATGTGGTCCACCCCGAGCCGGCGGAGCGACGCGTCGCACGCCTTGCGCACGTAGTCGGGCCGGCCGTTGACGCCGAGCATCGTGCCGTCCTCTTCGCGCTCGTTGCCGAACTTGGTGGCGAGGACGACCTCATCGCGGCGATCCGCTATGGCCCTGCCCACCAGCCTCTCGTTGGTGAACGGGCCGTACATGTCGGCCGTGTCGAGGAACGTAACACCGAGCTCTATGGCGCGATGGATCGTGGCAGTTGCCTCGTCCTCGTCGCCGGTGCCGTAGAACTCGCTCATACCCATGCAGCCGAGGCCGAGGGCCGAGACCTCCAGTCCTTCTCCGCCGAGCTTGCGCCTGTCCATAAGTGTCTCCTTCTAAAATGGTTGCCGTACACGCGTACTAGTTAGCCCCCGCCAGTGTTCGGTAAACACCTGCGGCTCGGGCAGTTCCTACACGGGCTATCTAACCGCCCTGGGCCTGCTTGACGTCCTCGGTGGTCAGCCCCTGCCCCCCGACGCCGCCCAAAACGCGCACGTTCACGAAAGCCGTCTGGTCTCCCTTCTCGTAACGACCGCTCTCTGCGACCGCGTCCCGGTCAAGGCGATCAGCGTCCTTGGGGTACTCGCAGAGGAACCGCCTCCGTCGCTCCTAGCGAGACTGGCTCCGGTCCAGGTAGGAGTAGGCGAGCCCGGTGGCCGTGGCGTAGACGGCGTGGTGCAAGAGGTCCGTGGCCGTCGCCTTCCCGCCGTACTTGAAGACCGGGGCCGAAACGCCCAGCGCGGGGAGGACGACCTGCTCGGAGCCCCACACCAGCCCGAGGTGCGCCGCGGTCGCCGTGGTCCCCGAGAGACCAGCCGACTCAAGGAGCCCCCGTACGCCTCCCCAGCCCGTACCGTAGCCCCAGTGGACCAGGTTGGAGAACCGGGCCTCGGAATCTTCGTCCTCCGGCTGGACGCCCAGCACCTCCTCGGCGGCCTGGGCGGGGGTCTCGCTCGCGCCCCGGCCGCTGATCTTCATCTCCAGGGTGCTGGAGACCGTCATCGCGGCCGTCCCCGCGACGCCCGCGAACAGGCCCTTGCCGAAGTCCGCTGCCACGTCTCCAAGAGTCGTGCTCATAAAAAGTTCCTTTCGATCTCGTCGACTCCTACTGGCCGCCCAGCGCGTCCCTGATCTTGTCCGTCAGCCCTTTCTCCTGCGCCTCGCCCGTCTGCGGTTCCGCGCCGAGCTGCTGCAAGATGGCGAACTGGTCGGAGGAGCCCCAGCGCTCGGCGAGGCGGCCGTTCTCGAAGCGCCCGATCTGTACTCCCCTGGCCGTGACCTTGCGGCCGGTCGGGGCCACGCCGAGGAAGTCGCCCTGGTGCGTACCGGTGATGGTGTACGCCAGCGCCACGTCGTCTTCGGTGGCGGTCATGTGCTCCGGCGTGACCTCCATGTCCGGGAACGCGGCGCGCATGGTCGCGAACATGTCCTTGAAGCCCTGCGGTCCGGGGCCCTGCTCGGGCGCGGGGTCGTGGTCCACCACGTCGGGGGCGACCACCTCGTCGAAGACGTCGAAGTTGCCGCTGTTGACGCCCTCGGCGAACCTCTCCTGGGCCGCGATATTGGTGTCTTTCGGCATGAAATTCCTCCTTCTTCGTGAGTTTCGATTACCGCTGTCGTTTTCCGGCAAGGCTAGTCGTTGTCTACCTGGTCCTCTTCTCCTCGCCCACGTTTGTCTCCTCTATTTCTCTAGCGGGGCAGCTTGGCCGCGATGAGGTCCACCTGTTCGATGGTGGGTTCTTCGATGAGCTCGCCGACGTTCTCCATGAGTGCCGCGGCGACTTGGCCCGAGAGGTGCGCCTGGCGGCCGGAGTCGTCCGGGAAGGTGTCGAAGATGCCGAACGTGGTCGGCCCGAGCCGGATCGCGTACCAGGTGATCGTGTCC
>JALZNL010000033.1 GCA_030857715.1 Actinomycetota bacterium
GCCCACGGTCTACCAGCGCCGTGGTTGGCCTACCCTTCTCCGTCCCTCCATCGCTCAAACGCTACGTGCGCAGTGCAGGAATGTCGACCTGCTGTCCATCGCCTACGACTTTCGTCCTCGGCTTAGGTCCCGACTGACCCTGGGAAGATTAGCTTTACCCAGGAACCCTTAGGCTTTCGGCGGACAGGTTTCTCGCCTGTCTCTCGTTACTCATGCCAGCATTCTCTCTCCTGATACGTCCACGGCTGGCTTACGCCGCCGCTTCGATCGCTACAGGATGCTCCCCTACCACTCCAGTTAGACTGAAGTCCGTGGCTTCGGTAAACGACTCAAGGCCCGAGAATTTTCGGCGCAACACCACTTGACCAGTGAGCTATTACGCACTCTTTAAATGATGGCTGCTTCTAAGCCAACATCCTGGTTGTCTGTGCAGCGCCACATCCTTTAAACCACTTAGCCGTTATTTAGGGACCTTAGCCGACGGTCTGGGTTGTTTCCCTCTCGGAACACAAGTTTATCCCCGCGTCCCTGACTCCGGCGCTCTTACGTCTACGGTCTTCGGAGTTTGTCTGAAGTTGGTAACCTTGTAGGGCCCCGCGTCCAAACAGTGCTCTACACCCGCGACGAAACGCGCCAGGCTATACCTAAATATATTTCGGGGAGAACCAGATATCGCCGGGTTTGATTAGCCTTTCACTCCTATCCACAGCTCATCCGCTCAGTTTTCAACCTAAGTCGGTTCGGCCCTTCACGAGGTCTTACCCTCGCTTCAGCCTGGCCATGGATAGCTCACCCGGTTTCGGGTCTGCGGCACTTGACTGGAATCGCCCTATTCAGACTCGCTTTCGCTTCGGCTCGCTCTACGCTAAACCTCGCCAAGCACCAGCAACTCGCTGGCCCGTTATGCAAAAAGTACGCCGTCACAAATCCGAAGATCTGCTCCGACCGCTTGTAGGCGTATGGTTTCAGGTACTATTTCACTCCCCTTGCGGGGTACTTTTCACCTTTCCCTCACGGTACTGGTTCGCTATCGGTCACCGTTAGTGTTTAGCCTTGCGGGGTGGTCCCCGCGGATTCAATCCGGGTTTCACGTGTCCGGACTTACTCAGGTGCCAACGAGGGAGTCGCTCGAGTTTCGCCTACGGGCCTCTAACCCTCTTCGGACAGACTTTCCAGACTGTTCGGCTACCCGCGCGTTTTGTAACTCCCCGGCCGCCCTGTGGGACGACCATGTTGGTCCTACTACCCCCAATACGCAACGCCCACAGGCTTTCACGTACTCGGTTTGGGCTGTTCCCCTTTCGCTCGCCGCTACTCAGGGAATCGAGACTTTCTTTCTATTCCTCCGGGTACTCAGATGTGTCATTTCCCCGGGTTCCCTCCACCCGCCCTATGTGTTCAGACGGGGGTAACTGGGAATGACCCCAGTTGGGTTTCCCCATTCGGAAGTCCGTGCATCATAGCCCGCTTGCGGCTCCACACGGCTTATCGCAGCTTGCCACGTCCTTCATCGGCTTTCGGTGCCAAGGCATCCACCATACGCCCTTATCATCTTAATGGTAATTGGATCGCGCTATGCAGTTTTCAAAGACCAGACGCCCACTCTCGCGGGCGCACGCTCACTCCAGAACCCGAAGGCCCTGAAAACTGAATAGCAGCTACTCGAAGGAGTTAGGGTAGAAACCCAACGCCGAGATCGGTCGAAATATCCTAGAGCGGTACGCCAGCACGGCGAGCTAAAGCTCAAGCCGCTATATAGCCGGCGTCCGATCGGTCGCGTGTTGCCACGCTAACTTCATCCCTAGAAAGGAGGTGATCCAGCCGCACCTTCAGGTACGGCTACCTTGTTACGACTTCACCCCAATCGCCAGCCCTACCTTCGTAGACCGCGTCCCAGAAGGTTCGCTGCGCCTACTTCGGGTATTGCCAACTTTCGTGGTGTGACGGGCGGTGTGTACAAGGCCCGGGAACGTATTCACCGCGGCGTTCTGATCCGCGATTACTAGCAACTCCGCCTTCACGCAGTCGAGTTGCAGACTGCGATCCGAACTTAGACTGACTTTGATGGGATTCGCTCCACCTCGCGGTCTTGCAACCCTTTGTATCAGCCATTGTAGCACGTTTCTAGCCCTGGACGTAAGAGCCATGATGACTTGACGTCGTCCCCACCTTCCTCCGGTTTGTCACCGGCAGTCTGGTGTGAGTCCCCAACTTAATGCTGGCAACACACCACAGGGGTTGCGCTCGTTGCGGGACTTAACCCAACATCTCACGACACGAGCTGACGACAGCCATGCAGCATCTGTGAAGCACCCTCGAAGGTCACACGTTTCCGTGCGCTTGCAGCTCCATGTCAAGTCCAGGTAAGGTTCTTCGCGTTGCATCGAATTAAAGAACATGCTCCGCTGCTTGTGCGGGCCCCCGTCAATTCTTTTGAGTTTTAGCCTTGCGGCCGTACTCCCCAGGCGGGATACTTAACGCGTTAACTTCGGCACAGACAGATTCGACTCCGCCCACACCCAGTATCCATCGTTTACGGCGTGGACTACCAGGGTATCTAATCCTGTTCGCTCCCCACGCTTTCGCGTCTCAGCGTCAGGTGTGGCCCAGCGAGCCGCCTTCGCTACTGGTGTTCCTCCGAATATCTGCGCATTTCACCGCTACACTCGGAATTCCACTCGCCTCTACCACCCTCTAGCCCGGCAGTATCCGCTGCACGCTCAGGGTTGAGCCCCAAGATTTCACAGCAGACTTACCGAACCGCCTACACGCTCTTTACGCCCAATAATTCCGGACAACGCTCGCCCCCTACGTATTACCGCGGCTGCTGGCACGTAGTTAGCCGGGGCTTCCTCGAAAGGTACCGTCAAGCTGGGGGCTATTAACCCTTCGCCCTTCGTCCCTATCAACAGGGCTTTACGACCCTAAGGCCTTCGTCACCCACACGGTGTTGCTGGGTCAGGCTTTCGCCCATTGCCCAAGATTCCTGGCTGCTGCCTCCCGTAGGAGTCTGGGCCGTGTCTCAGTCCCAGTGTGGCTGATCATCCTCTCAGACCAGCTACGCATCGTTGCCTTGGTGGGCCGTTACCCCACCAACTAGCTAATGCAACGCGGGCCCATCCCTCGCCGGATGGCCGAAGCTACCTTTCCTTGCCGGACCATGCGATCCAACAAGCGTACGGGGTATTAGCCGGAGTTTCCTCCGGTTGTCCCCCTGCGAGGGGCAGGTTGCCCACGTGTTACTCACCCGTTCGCCACTTTACTAACCCCGAAGGGCTTTCTCGTTCGACTTGCATGCCTAAAGCACACCGTCAGCGTTCGTCCTGAGCCAAGATCAAACTCTCCGAACTAGCTTCTGCTCCACAAGGGAACTATAGCCGTGTTGGTGCGGGCGCCACCCGCTTGACAGTCCAGCATTACACTCTCGGACCGCGAAGAGTCGAGTCTCGGCGTTTTTTGACGGGTTTCTACTTTCACCCAATCTTTTGCTGCTATTCAGTTTTCAAAGCCTCAGGCTCCTGCCTCTCGGCGGAGCAACGGAGACGAATCTCCGGGGACAATAACGCCCACCTCTCGGTGGGCCGGCAAGCGCTCCCAATCTGTCGGGAGTCCTACTCTATCTCGCCCTCTCGGTTGTCAATTCGTTCCCCGTCATCAGCCAGGGAAGTATAGCACCGACCCCCGGGGAGTCAATCCCCTTCTGGAGAGTTTCTCAGTGCCGCTCCCACTGACCCACCGACGCCCCGTCCGCGCCCTTTGGCGCCCCGGATCTCATCGGCGACGCGGATTATAGCGCCGGGACCCCTACCGTCAAGGGATCGCCCCGAGAATCGTTTAACCGTCCCTTAACGGACCACGAGGCGGGCGTAGCGCCGTTTGCCCACCTGGAGCACCACGCCGTCGAGGTCCCCGCCCCGGACGGTGAGCTTCTCGTCTTCGACCACCTCGCCACCGAGCCGCACTGCCCCTCCCCGCACGAAACGTCGAGCCTCGCCGTTCGTCCTGGCGAAGCCGGCCCGGGTGATGAGGTCGACGATCCAGACGTTCTCGTCCTCCCCCACCTCGACTTCCGGCGCGTCGTCGGGGACTTCCCTGCGCACCACGGCGTCGAAAGTCCCCTCGGCGTCGGCAACGTCGCCTTCTCCGTGGAAGGCCCGCACCAGGGAGCGCGCCAGGTCGCGCTTCTGCTCGACGGGCTCGCCTTCCGGCATGGGGCGGTCCAGGACCAGGGAGAAGTAGTCGTCCATCAGATGGTCCGGGATGCTCATGGCCTTGCCGAACATGTCCTTCGGCGCTTCGGTGACACCGATGTAGTTGCCGATGGACTTGCTCATCTTTACGGCGCCGTCCGTGCCGACGAGGAGCGGGGTCGTCATGACGCACTGCGGGGTCTTGCCGTAGTACTCCATGACGTGGCGGCCCATCAGCAGGTTGTAGAGCTGGTCGGTGCCGCCGAGCTCGACGTCGGCGTCCAGCGCGACGGAGTCGTACGCCTGCATCAGCGGGTAGAGGAGCTCGGTCAGCGTTATTGCGTCCCCGGCGGCGAAGCGCTTGGAGAAGTCGTCGCGTTCGAGGATGCGGGCTACCGTGGTGGCCCTGGTCAGTTGGATCAGGTCTGCCAGGGCCAGCGGCGCGAGCCACTCCGAGTTGTGCCGGACCTCGGTCTTCTCACGGTCGAGGACGAGGTAAGCCTGTTCGAGGTAGGTGCGGGTGTTCGCCTCGATCTGCTCGGGCGAGAGCACCGGACGGGTCCTGGATTTGCCCGACGGGTCGCCGACCCGCGCGGTGTAGTCGCCTATGGTGAGCACGGCCGTGTGCCCGAGCTCCTGGAAGGCTCGCAGCTTCTTGAGCACGACGACGAAGCCCAGGTGGATGTCCGGCGCCGTGGGGTCTATGCCGAGCTTGACCCGCAAGGTTCGACCCGAACTCAGGCGCGTTTCGAACTCTTCGCGCGGGATCACATCCACCGTGTTCCGGTAGATGGCGTCGTGTTCCGGGGCAACCGTCATTAGATCTTCGCAACCTTTTCGCAACGGGAAAGTAACGTACAGGCGGGTAGTGTAGTATACCGGCTCGATGGCTCGCACCCACCAGAGCGGACGAGGTCGGGGACCGGGCGCGGGGACCTCCAAACGCAAGGGCGTCAGTCGACCCGTCAAGATCCCCGCGAGCCGCAAGAAGCAGAAGTCTCGTACGGCGGGCATCTGGTCGCGCATCTTGTGGGCCTTTGGCATAGCCTTACTCTGCATATTTGTCGCCGGCCTGGCGTTCGGTGCGGGCGGGTACCTGGGGATCGTTCACGGCGTAAAGCAGCTCGAAGCTCCCCAGAACTTCGAGACGCACCCCACCTACCTCTACTCCGCGCCGCTCGGGGAGAGCGACAGCTCGCGGCGGGTGATCGGCACGATCTTCAGCGGCGAGAACCGTAAGGCCGCCTCGCTCGCGGACATGCCGCCGCACCTCTTGAACGCCCTGGTGGCCAAGGAGGACGAGCGGTTCAGGGAGCACGCCGGCGTGGACCTGTGGGGCATCATGCGCGCACTCTACGTGGACCTGCGGGCGGGGGCGACGGTCGAGGGGGCGAGCACCATCACCCAGCAGTACGTCAAGAACGCCTACCTGTCGCACGACCAGTCGATCACACGCAAGGTCAAGGAGGCCCTGATCGCCGTCGAGCTCGAACGCAGCGTCTACAAGGACAACAAGGACCAGGTCATCGCCGACTACCTGAACACAGTCTACTTTGGCTCCAACGCCTACGGGGTGCAGGCCGCCTCCGAGACCTTCTTCAGGAAATCCGCGGCGGACCTTTCGGTCGCCGAGTCGGCGACGCTCGTCGGCCTGCTATGGTCGCCCTCGACCCTCGGCCAGGACCGCGAGGGGGCCTGGGCGCAGCGGGACCTCGGCCTCCGGAAGATGTTCGAAACCGGCTACATCTCCAGCCAGGACTACAACGAGGCGCTCGAAGTCCCGATGCCCGAAGAATGGCCTGCCGGGGCGATGGTCGAATCCGGCCTGCAAGGTCCCTCCACGACGCGCAGCTTTACCGACCTCGCAGAAGAGGAGCTCATTGCCCGCTACGGGGCCAACACCGTGTTGCAGGGCGGGATGAGCGTCTACACGACCATCGACCTCCAGACCCAGGTGGCGGCCCAGGAGATCCTCTACGGCCCGGACGGCTACCTCCCCAACGCCGACGACCCGGACCTCGCCCTCGTCTCCCTCGACCCCGAGACCGGCCGCATAACGGCCATGGTCGGCAACCGCGACCCGGACGCCCAGTTCAACCTCGTCACCCAGGGCCAGCGGCAGCCGGGAAGCGCGTTCAAGCCGTTCGCGCTCATCGCGGCGCTGGAGCAGGGCATAGACCCCGAGACCGAGTTCGTCTCGGAGAAAAAAGAGTACATGGTGGACGTGCCCGGGCTGGAGAAGCCGGAGAAGTGGAAGGTCGAGAACTACGACGGGATCGTGCGCGGCGAGATCCCCCTGAAAGAAGCCCTCTGGTGGTCGGACAACACGGTCTTCACGGACCTCGTCATGAACGCGGATGGTAACGGCCTGGAGAACGGCCCGGCGGCGATAATCGACGTCGCCAAACGCCTCGGCGTTACGGCGGACTTCGGCCCGCACCCCCACCCTTCGGTCGTGCTCGGCACGCAGGAGATCTCGCCGCTGGACCTGGCGACGGCCTACGCCACGATAGCGAACGAGGGCCGCAGGGTGGAGCCGACCACCATAACCAAAGTAGTCAGCAACGGCCAGGAAGGCGACGAGGTCCTCTACGACGCCCCGGAGGAACCGCGCGGCGAGCAGGTCATAGAGGAAGACGTAGCCCACAAGGCGACCGAGCTCATGATCGGGGACGTGACGGAGGGCATAGCCAAGGACGCCTCCCTGGGCGAGCGTCCCGTGGCCGGCAAGACGGGAACCAGCGAGAACTTCTTCGACGCCTGGTTCGTCGGCTACGTGCCGCAGATGGTGACCGGGATCTGGATGGGCTACGGCGAGGGCGGCGCCACCCTCGAGTACACCCTGGACTACTCCCGAAAGCTGAACGGCCTCTCCGGCGGCATCACGCCTGCCGAGGTCTGGAAGACCTATATGGAGGACGCCATGGCCGGCCAACCCGTCGAGGACTTCGAGGGCGTCGAGATTCCCGAGGAGCCCAAGGAGACGACGACCGGCCCTTCCGACGCCCCGCCAACCGGAGCCACCGAGCAGCCCGGGCTGGCGCCCGGCGCCGAGACGACGGCTCCCGTCATGACGGCCCCCGTCACGACCGCGAGCCCGCCACCGGAAGGGCCGGGCGCCATCCCGCAGACCACGTCAAGCGCTCCGCCGGCGAGCGCCGAGCCTAACAGCGCCGGGCCTGCTAGCCCCGCGCCTTCCAGCACGGAGCCTTCGGCCGTTACGCCGGCGAGCGTTCCCGCCGCAAGCCCCGCCCCACGATAGTCTTCGGTCGCACGGAGACGTTCTTCTCCCCGAGGAGCAGGTAGCGCCACGGAAGCTCCACCCCCCGCGAGATGCCGATTCGGGTCGTCGCCACCATCTCCTCTTCAGGTTCCGGCCCCGGGTGGATGCTCAGCGGTCGTTCCGTCAGGTCCAGGCCGTCGAGCTCGATGCCGACGCCGAGGGCCTGGGTCAGGCGCCCGGGCCCGTTGCAGAGGTCTTTTCGTCGCCCGCGCCTGGCCTGCATCAGACCCGCGCCATCGACGGGCCTGAGGGCCCGGATCAGGACGGCGCTCCCGACGCCTTCGGCTTCGCACACGACGTTGAGCAGGTGATGAATACCGTAGGAGACGTAGACGTAGGCGATGCCGGGCCCGGCGAAGATGTTGCGGTTACGCATCGTCGGGCCGTTGTAGGCGTGGCAAGCGGGGTCCTCGGGCCGGTAGGCCTCCGTCTCGACTATGACGCCGGAGGCGAGGCCCTCGGGGGTCTCGTGGACGAGGGTGCAGCCGAGAATGTCGACCGCGACCTCGCGGGGGTCCCGGTCGTAGAAATCGGTCCCTAGAACATCCGTGGGGAGCCCTGTTCTCCGGTCAGGTCCGTAATGCGGCGCGAGAGCTCGTCGAGGTCGAGGCCCGCTTCGGAGCGGATGGAGGACTTCAGGAGGGGCCTGACCCCGCCGATCTGGACCTGAAGTTCGCGCAGGAGCTCGGAGGCGCCGCTCTCGACGCCGACCATGTCGCGCAGGATCGTTGCCTCGGTACGGCCGGCGACCAGGGGTTCGGGTACGTCCACCACGTAGACCAGGGTGCGGCGACCGCTGCCGCGGTCCTCTTCGATGGGAACGAGCGCCACTATCCTGTCCGCGCGCACGTGCTTGCCGAAGCCCAGGGATACGATGCGGTCGGGTATCACCTTCATGGTCGGCGGATTCTAGCATAGCGCCACCATCCCAAACCGGGTATATTCACCCGCGTGCAATTGGGCGGAAAGACCAGAGCGCTGGACGGCGAGCGGGTGCAACTACGGCGCCACGACCCGAAAAACTACAGGCTGTACGCCGAATGGTACGGGGACCCCGAGATCTGGCACCTCACCAGTTGGGCCAAGGCGCCCCTCGGCCGCTCCGCCGTGAAGCGCCTCTTCGAGGAGCGCGAGCTGTCCACTACGGACGACTCTTTCGCCATACACCTCAACGGGGAAAAGGAGCCCGTCGGCGTCATCAGCTTGATGAACATGAGCGAGGCGAACCAGTCGGCGGAGCTGTCCGTGATCGTCGGCCGCCCGGACGACCGGAGCCAAGGCTACGGGGCCGAGGCCATAGAGATGATCGTGCGCCACGCCTTCGAGGACCTGGGCCTGAACCGCGTAGGCCTGAGCGTCTTCGATTTCAACGGGACGGCCATCTCCACCTACGAGCGGGTCGGCTTCGAACACGAAGGACGCCTCCGCCGGGCGGTGAAACGCGAGGACGGCTTCCGCGACGCGCTCCTCATGAGCGTCCTGCGCGACGAGTGGACGCCGCCTAAAGGTTTTTAGGTTCTAAGGCTTTAGGGGTGCTTTTGGGAAAGGGATTCCGTACCCCCACCCCTCAAAACCTCAAAACCTCTTCTCAACAGCGTAAGGCATCTGCAAGAGCAGCCTTATGTTCTGACGCGCCCCCCGAACCGTTCACCGAGGTGCGCCGTGATGCTCCCCATCTCCACGTCCACTTCGTCGTCCGTCAGCGTCCGCTCCCCCTGGAAGACGAACCCAAGGGCCACACTCTTGTAGCCGTCGGGCACCTGGTCGCCCTCGTAGACGTCGAACACCCGGACCTCGGCCAACAGCCCGCCGATGCTCTCTACGGATGCGATCATCTCGCCCACGGGCACGCCCCGCTCCACCACCACGGCCAGGTCCCGGGCGGCGGCGGGCACGTAGACGAACGGCTCGAAGCGCGGCTCCACGTCCGGCCGGCAGACGCCGGGGTCGAGCTCGAAAGCAGCAACGGTCCACCCGTCGAGCCCGAACTTCTCCGCGACCTCGGGGTGCATCTCTCCGACCCAACCCACGTCACCGCCGCCCACCCTGACGACAGCCGACCGGCCTGGATGCAGGAAAGACGGAGCGCCCGGCGCAAAGGAGGCGCCGGGCACGAGCCGCTCGACCAGGCCCTTCGCCTCGAAGAAGCCAGCCCGGACGGACGGCGAGTTCCAGCCGGCGGGGCGGATGGTTCCCGCCAGGACGACGCCGACGCGCTCTTCCTCCCTGACGCCCATCAAGGATGCCATGTTGGGCTCGGCGTCGGGGCCCAGGGCCTCCACGCTTCCGGTCATGCGGAACTCCAGGGCAGCCTCGCGCAGGCCTTTCGGCGGCGGGTCCGGCGCGAAGACGCGGCCCACCTCGAAGAGTGCCCCGCCGCGGACGCCGAAGGTCTTGTTGCGGGCCGCCGCGTCGAGCAGACCCGGCAGGATCGAGGCCCGCAGATCGCCCCCCTCGGCGCTGAGCGGGTTCTTGATCCTTACGGCGCCAGCCCCGTCCTCCGCGTTCAAGTCCTCCGTCCACCGGCGGGGTCCGAAGGGGTACGTGATGGCCTCCGAGAGGCCCAGGTCCGCCAATAAGCGTCGGAGCAGGCGTCGCCTCTGCTGGTCGGGCGTGAGGCCGCCGGGCTGCGGCACGCCCGGGAGAGCCTCGGGGACCCTGTCCAACCCGAGCAGGCGCCCCACCTCCTCGACGAGGTCCACCTCCCGTTGCAGATCCCGGCGGAACGTCGGAACGGTGGCGGTCAGTACTTGCCCTCCGGCCTCGACCTCGCAGCCGAGCGCCCCCAGCCGGCTCGCGGCCTCATCACTCTCGACGGGCATGCCGAGCAGCAACTCGGCGCGAGAGAGGCGCAACGGCACGCGCCAGGGGTGGACGGGCTCGGGGTAGTGGCTCAGGGTGTCAGCGGCGACGTCCCCGCCGGCGTTCTGCGCGAGCAGGCCCACCACGCGCTCCATCGCGAAGTCGACCATGTTCGGGTCGAGGCCGCGCTCGAAGCGGCCGGAGGCGTCGGTGCGCAGGCCGAGCCGCTGGGAGGTGCGGAGGATGTTGTCCCCGGCGAAGGTGGCGACCTCGATCAGGGCGTCGGTCGTCTCCGCGCTCACCTCCGCATCCTCCGCGCCCATCACACCGGCTATGACGAGGCCCCGCTCCTCGTCCGCTATGACGAGCATCTCCTCGTCCAGGGTTCGGGTGGAGCCGTCGAGGAGCGTGATCCCCTCCCCCGGCCGACCCCTCCGGGCCACGATGCCCCCGCGCACCTTCGCCGCGTCGAAGGCGTGGATGGGCTGCCCGGTCTCCAGCATCACGTAGTTGGTCGCGTCCACGACGGCGTTGATGGGCCGCATACCGGCCGCGTGGATGCGGCGACGCATCTCCAGGGGCGCATCGCCTCCGGGCGTCAGGCCGGACACGCGGCGAAGGTCGTACCTGGGACACAGGTCTTCCGCCTCGACCCGGAGGCCGTATGCTCCAGTCGGTTCGCCGCCGGTCTCGAAGGAGATCTCCGGGACCCGGAAGTCGGTCTTGAGGATGGCGGCGAGTTCGCGGGCCACCCCGATCATGCCCCACAGGTCCGGTCGGTTGGGGTTCACGTCCAGCTCCAGAACCGTCTCGCCGGCCGGGAAGTAGTCCGAGACCGGCCGCCCAACCTCGTAGTCTCCTTCGAGGATGAGAATGCCGCCGTGATCGTTGGAGATGCCGAGCTCGCGCTCGCTCATCATCATCCCGTACGACTCGAGGCCGCGCAGCTTCGCCCTCTCGAGCTGGCGGCCGTCGGCTAGAGTGCTGCCGGGGAGGACTACGGGGACGCAGGCGCCTGGGTAAGGGTTCGGGGCGCCAGCGACGATCTGGACCTCCCGGCCTCCGATGTCCACCTTCGCTACGTTGAGCCGGTCGGCGTTCGGATGCGGGCCGAACTCGACCACCTCGCCCACCACTACCTCGCCGTCCACGACGCCCAGGTGTTCGACGCCGTCGACCTCCTGGCTGCGCAGGGAGAAGAGTTCGACCAGTTCTCCCTTCGAAAGATCGAAGTCTACGTACTCGTGGAGCCAACTGAGCGGAACGCGCAAACGTGCTACCT
>JALZNL010000337.1 GCA_030857715.1 Actinomycetota bacterium
GGCGGGCGTGCTTTGCGCCTGCGTCGCGGCCCTTATGGTCTTCGCGGCGCCGGGCCTCGCCCACGAGGCCTCCGGAGAGGACAAGGTCGTCCACCTCACCGCCGAAAGCTTCGAGCCCCGGTCGCTAGAGATCGAGGCAGGCCAGAAGGTCGTCTTCGAGAACGCCGACATCGAAGGCCACTGGCCGGCCTCCGACGACCATCCGATGCACGACGGGTACTCCGGCTTCGATCCGGAGAAGCCCGTCGAACCCGGCGAGGAGTGGAGCTTCACCTTCGAGAAGCCGGGCGAGTGGGGCTACCACGACCACATGAACCCCTTGCTCGAAGGGAAGATCGTGGTGCGCGAAGAGGGCGGTTTCCTGGTCTCCATAGGGAACTTCTTCGCGGCGCTCGCCTCCGTCTTCTCCTCCGGGGAGTCCACTGCGACGGGAGACGGGTCGAAGACGTCTTCCGGCGGGGGCCGTGAGGAGCAAGCAGGACCCGAAGAGCGCTACGCCGCCATGGTTGGGGAGAAGGACCCCAGGTTTGCCCTGAACCGGTTGGGGGAGGAAATGGAGACCGACGAGCAGCTCTTGCGCTCCTGCCACCCGGTGGTACACGAGATCGGGAACGCGGCCTACGAGAAGTACGGGGACTTCGGCAAGGCGATGACGTACCAGGACGAGGTGTGCAACTCCGGCTACGTGCACGGGGTGATCGAGGAGCGCTTCGCGCAAAGCGACGACGTCGTGGCCGACATGAAGACGATGTGCGACCGGTACGAGCCGGGCGGCTACCTGGCCTGGCAGTGCTACCACGGCATCGGGCACGGCGTGATGTACTACACCTCGAACAAGCTGCCCCAGGCCCTCGATATGTGCGACGCTTTCGAGGACGACTTCGGCAGCTCGAGCTGCTACAACGGCGTCTTTATGGAGAACTTCGGCGCGGACGGGGAGCTCCACGTCTCGGAGTACGTGAAGGAGGGAGACCCCCTCCATCCTTGCGCGCAGCAGAGACCCCGCCACAAGGCCGACTGCTACGTCTACGCCCCGACTTACTTTCTTGGCTCCAACCAGGGCGACTACGCCGGCGCCCTGGACGTGTGCGAAGAGGCGGAGCCCTCCTTCCGGTCGAGCTGCGTCCTGGGCGTGGGTTCGCAGGCGATGAAGGAGAATCTGGACGACCCCAAGCTCGTGGAGTCGGTCTGCGAGAAGGGAGACCCCGGCCAGACGGAGCCGTGCGTCGAGGGGATGGCGAGCCTCTACACAAACCACCACGGCGCCCTGGAACCCGCGCGCGAGCTGTGCGGGCGGCTGGAGGTCTCCAACAGGGAAGCCTGCCTCGGCACCGTCCGGGCCATGGCACCGATGTTCGGGGCCTGACCGGGACACCATCCCTGGCGGGGAGACAACGTTATCGGTCTCCCCGGGTTACGCCTCCCGCCTGACCCTGTAACCGATCTCCTGCAGCCGGGCCATGAGCCACAACTCCGCCGCCTCCTCGTCCCCGCCGACGTATTTCAGGGGAACGGTCATGGTCTGCTCTCCGTCGAGGCCGCCGAAACGGATGGTTATGGTCTCTTCGTCGCGGGAGACCTCCGCCTCCGGGTAGCGGGCGACGTTGGGCAGGCCGGTGAGCCTCAACGCTTCGTCTCCACCTGGAACATGGCGAGCATAGTAGCATTTGCCCCTGCTAAACTTGGCGGCGTGGGTCGGATACGGAGAGGCAGATGCTAGAGAAGGCCGGCAAGGTCCGGAGCGGGAGCAAGACAAAGACACGGGTGCGGGTCGTCGAGGACGGCCGGGCGCGCGTGAAGTCAGACTACCTTGCGACCGAGGAGCCGATGGAGATAAGGCTCCTCACGGGTGGCAAGCGGCAGACCGTCGCCGTCACGATGCGCACCCCCGGGGCCGATTTCGAGCTGGCGGCAGGGTTCCTCTACGGGGAGGGCATCGTCTCCTCGCGGGAGGAGATAAAGAGGATCAGCTACTGCGTAGACGCCGACGTGGACGTCGAGCAGCGCTACAACATCGTGAACGTGGAGCTCAGGGGCGACCGCGAGTACGACCTGCGCTCCCTGGAGCGCCACTTCTACACCACGAGCGCCTGCGGCGTGTGCGGCAAGGCGAGCCTGGAACAGTTGGAACTGCGCGGCTGCCCGGTCGTGGGGCCCGGGCCGGAGGTGGCGGCCGAAACGATCTACTCCCTACCGGGGAAATTGAGAGAATCCCAGGGCCTCTTCGAGGCGACGGGCGGGCTGCACGCGGCGGCGCTCTTCGACCCGGAAGGTAACCTGCTGGCGCTGCGCGAGGACGTGGGTAGGCACAACGCCACGGACAAACTCGTCGGATGGGCGCTATTAGAGGGGCGTCTGCCCTTGGCCGAAAACATCGTCATGGTCAGCGGGCGGAGCTCGTTCGAGATCCTGCAGAAGTGCCTGACGGCCGGGGTGCCCATCGTCTGCGCCGTCTCCGCTCCCAGCAGCCTCGCCGTGGACGTTGCCAGGGAGTTCGGCATGACGCTCGTCGGGTTCCTGCGCGGCGGGCGGTTCAACGTGTACGCCGGTTTTGATAGGATGCGCGCTGGAGAGGGTAAGGAAAGCGCCAGATAGTTCGGCGGGAGAGGTAGCCGGCGGGGACAAAGGGGAGGCTTCCAGAGAGAACATCCGTAGTCGTGTTCGTTCACGGTATCTCGATCACAGGGGAGGAGTAGTTGTGGCAAGTCAGGCAGCCAACCAGAACGTGACCAACAGGTGGGTCATCGCCGCCGCCGGCATCGTCATGCAAATAGCGCTCGGGGCGGTGTACGCCTGGAGCGTCTTCCGGGTGCCGCTCGCCGAGGCGTACGGTTCGGGCACTTCGGTCTCCGCGGTCAACCTCACGTTCAGCATCGCCATCCTGTCCCTCGGGTTCGCCGCGTTCTTCGGCGGCCTGTGGATGGGCAAGTCGGGGCCGAGGATCGTGGCCCTGACTTCGGGTGTCCTGTACGGGCTCGGGATCTTCCTCGCGAGCTTCGCGGGTCCCAGCCTGGTCATCCTCTATCTCACCTACGGGCTGATGGCCGGCATCGGCATCGGGCTCGGCTACATCGTGCCGCTGGCGACCCTCATCAAGTGGTTCCCCGACAAGCGCGGCTTTATTACCGGGCTCGCCGTGGCCGGTTTCGGGGCCGGGGCGGTGCTGACGGCTCCGATAGCCAAGCAATTAGTGCTCGGGATCGGGGTCTTCCCGACGTTCGCGATCCTCGGTGTGATCTACCTGGTCATGGTGGTGGGTGCGTCGTTCTTCATGAAGAACCCGCCGGAGGGCTGGAGCCCGGAAGGTTACGAGCCGGAGGCGACCGGCGGCGAGGACGGCGCAAACGCGGACTTCGAGCTCGGCGGCGCCCTCAAGTCCTGGCAGTGGTACGTGCTGTGGGCGATGCTTTTCTTGAACGTCTCCGCGGGCATCGCGATCATCGTCGAGGCCGACCCGATAGCGCAGGAGATAGGCGGGCTCTCCGCGGCGGCGGCGGCGACCCTGGTGATCCTTATCTCCATCGGCAACGGCGCGGGCCGGTTCCTCTGGGCCTGGCTCTCGGACGCCATCGGGCGCAAGTGGGTGTTCTTTGTGATGTACCTCCTGCAAGCGGTGCTGTTCCTGCTCCTGCCCATCCTCGGCGCGAGCTCGTTCTTCGTGCTCGCCGCCCTCTGCATCGTCATAGTGTCCTGCTACGGCGGCGGCTTCGGGACGATGCCCGCCTTCAACGCCGACTACTTCGGCCCGACCAACGTCGGCAAGATCTACGGTCTCATGATCACGGCCTGGGGCTTCGGCGGCGTGTT
>JALZNL010000338.1 GCA_030857715.1 Actinomycetota bacterium
AGCCGGCATCAACGGCGCCGGCATCGCCCGTGACGCCGCGATGCGAGGGCTCAAGGTCCTGCTTCTGGACAAGGGGGACATCTCCAGCGGGACGACGCAGTGGGCGACGCGCCTGATCCACGGCGGCCTGCGCTACCTGGAGCACTACGAGGTCCACCTCGTACGCGAGTCCCTCGCCGAGCGGGAGAAGCTCCTCAAGATAGCGCCCCACCTCGTAAAACCCTTGCGCTTTGTCGTCCCGATCTACGAGCGGAGCAAGCGCGGTCCCGGCCTGATAAGGCTCGGCATGATCGGCTACGACGTTCTCTCCTTCGACAAGTCCGTCCCGAACCACAGGATGCTCTCCCGCGACGAGGCCCTGGAGCAATACCCCGGCCTTAACCCGGACGGCCTCCTCGGCGCCGCCACCTACTACGACGCCCAGGTCGAGTACGCTGAGCGCGTCGCCGTCGAGAACGCCATAAGCGCCCGCGAACACGGCGCCACCGTCGTAACCCACGCCGAGGTGAAGCGCCTCATCTTCAGAGCCGCGGAGAACGGCGGCCTGCCCCGCATCGCGGGTGTGGAGTTCGAGGACGGCCTTAACGGGGGCGTCTACAAGGCGTTCGCGCCCGTCACCGTCAACGTGGCGGGGCCGTGGGTGGACCGGGTGCTCGCGGGGTCCGGCACGTTCGGGATGGACCCCGAAGAGAGCAAGGAGGACGAGGCGAAGATGATCGGTGGGACCAAGGGCTCGCACCTGATCGTTGACCCCTTCCCCGGCGCCCCCCAGGACGCCCTCTACGTCGAGGCCCGCCGGGACGGCCGGCCCTACTTTATCGTGCCGTGGAACGGCCGCTACCTCATCGGAACCACGGACTTCCGCTACAGGGAGGACCTCGACCACGTCTCCGCCGACGACGAGGAGATGGACTACCTCATCGACGAGACGAACGCCGTCGTGCCGACGGCGAACCTGACGCGGCAGGACGTGCTCTTCACCTACTCCGGCGTCAGGCCGCTCCCGTTCAAGCCGGAGGGCTCGGAGAGCTCGATCACGCGCAGCCACGTCGTCTACGACCACGCCACCAGCCGCTCCGTCGCAGGCGGCAAGCTCACGGTCGAGGGTGCCGGCCCGAAGGCCGACGGCCTCATCTCCATCGTCGGCGGCAAGCTCACCACATACCGCAACCTCGCCCGCCAGACGGTTGACGTCGCGTACAAGAAGCTCGGGCAGGAGGCGCCAGCCTGCACCACGGACCGGGTCCCCCTCCCCGGCGGGGCCGTGACGGATTTCGCCGCCTACGCCGCCGATTTCAAGGGGACGAGCGGCCTCACCGACGAGCTCTCGGAGCGGCTGCTCAGGCTCTACGGCGCCCGCGCCCCGGAGGTTCTCGAGGAGGCCGGCGACGACCCCTCCCTGCGCGTCTCGCTCTCCCCGGACCCGGCCGTCGAGACGGGCCTCATGGGGTGCGAGGTCCTCTACGCCTTCCGGCGGGAGATGGCCGAGACCCTCGCCGACGCTCTCCTCAGGCGCACGATGGTGGGCCTCGGCCCGAATGTGGCGCTCGACGTGGACGAAGCCGCCGCTAAGGTGGCCGTCGAGCACCTCGGCTGGACCGAAGACCGGGCGAGAGAGGAAGTGGCGAACTTCCGCCGGTACGTCGAGCGCTACAGGCCCAGGAGCTTCAGGGAGGGGGAGCCCGCCGGGGCCCGATAACGAGGGCCGAAAAGGGCGTTCGGCTGTTCCATCGTTCACGTTTACCCGGGTGGCGCCCGGGTACAGTACTAAAACTACGCTTGGAAGATTCGACAGGAGGACAAGACTTATGGAGACCAACCGAGGAAGCCAGGGCATCCTCTCGGAGGAACTGACCGAGAAGCGCGAAGCCATCGTCGAGCTCTTGAAGGCCGCCTACTTTATGGAGCTGGAGACCGTGATGAACTACGTCACCAACTCCATCAACCCCGACGGTGTCCGGGCCCAGGAGGTCAAGGAGAACATCGAGGAGGACATCCAGGAGGAGTTGGCCCACGCGCAGCAGTTCGCGCAGCGCATCAAGGAGCTCTACGGCACGGTACCGGGTTCGATGGACTTCAAGGCGGTCCAGGAGAAGCTCCAGCCGGCAGAGGACCAGATCGACATCGTCCACGTCATCAAGGGCGTTATAGACGCTGAGGACGGGGCCATACAGCACTACACGCGCATCATCCAGGAGACCGAAGAGGTCGATCCCGTTACCAACGACATGGTGATCGCGGTCCTGCGCGACGAGCAGGGCCACCGCCGTCTCTTCGAAGGGTTCCTGAGAGAATACGAGGTCGAGGGCCTGGCGTAGAGACGCCCGGTATCGTTGTAAAGGCCCGGCCGCCGGCGCGGTCGGGCCTTTTTGTGCGCGGCGGGTTTCGTCCGGGGGGTATGCTGCGATATAATCCGCGCGTAACGTGATGGGAAAGACTCACTTTGTCCGGCCACCATTCGCCCCGCGCAGATGCGCCGGGGGCGAGAAACACGCTTGGACGATCCCCTCTTAGCCTGGCTAAACCTCCTGATGGCCCTCGTCCTGGTGGGCCTCAACGGGTTCTTCGTCGCCGCGGAGTTCGCCCTGGTCCGCGTCCGGGAGTCGCGCATCGTGCAACTGGAGCAGGAGGGGAGCGCGCGCGCCGGGGTGGTGCGCGAGACCCTGCGGGACCTGGACTCCAACCTCTCCGTCTGCCAGGTCGGCATTACCGTGGCCTCCCTGGCCCTGGGCTGGGTCGGCGAGCCGGCGGTCTCGCACCTGATCGAGCCTATCCTCGCCGGGATTGGGGTGGCGAGCGACCGGGTCGTCACGGTCGTCTCGGTCATCATCGGGTTCGGGGTCATAACCTACGCGCATCTCGTCTTCGGGGAGCAGGCGCCCAAGTACTACTCCATCCAGCGGGCAGAGAGGGTCTCGCTCTGGATCAGCCGTCCGCTGAACCTGTTCAGGCTCGTGCTGCGGCCCGTGGTGTGGGTGGTCAACGCCTCGACGAACTTTATCCTGCGGCCCTGGGGCATCCGGCTCGGGAAGGAGATGGAGGCCCACTCCGAGGAGGAGCTGCGCATCATGATCTCCTCTTCGACCGCCTCCGGCGTTCTGGACCCGGAAGAGCGCGAGTACCTCAACAACATCTTCGACTTCGGGGACCGGGTCGCGCGCGAGATCATGGTCCCAAGGCCCGACATCGAGGCCCTGACGAGCGACGCCCCGCTCGCGGAGCTCGCCGAGAAGGCCGCCTTCGGGCGCTACACGCGCTACCCGGTCTACGAGGAGGACCTGGACAACATTCTTGGTGCCGTCCACGTCAAGGACCTCTTCCGGGCGGCGGGGGAGGACCCCAGTGGCTTCGACATCAGGGAGGTGGTCCGGGAGTGCCTCGTCGTCCCGGAGAACAAGCCCATCGAGCAGATCCTCAGGGAGTTCCAGACGCGCAAGCTCCAGATGGCGATAGTCATAGACGAGTGGGGCTCGGTGGAGGGCCTGATCACCATCGAGGACGTCCTGGAGGAGATAGTGGGGGAGATCCAGGACGAGTTCGACGAGGGCGAGGCCGCCATAGAGCTGATAAGCGACGGCCTCTTCGCCATCGACGGCCGCATTCCGATCACCGAGGTCAACGAGCACTTCGACCTCGACCTGCCCCACGAGGACTTCGACACCATCGGCGGCTACGTCCTCGGCTCCCTGGGACGCCCCCCGGAGGCCGGCGACTCCGTGGAGGCCGATGGCGCCACCCTCCACGTCAAGAGCGTTGACGGCCAGCGCGTCTCCATGCTAACCCTCCGGCGCGGCGAAAACCCCTAG
>JALZNL010000339.1 GCA_030857715.1 Actinomycetota bacterium
GCCTAGTCTCGCAGCCTTCCAGAAAACGCTCAAGGTGGTGACGGCGCTCGATGACGGTGCCGAAGTGCGGGTGCACCGCGACTGTGAGACCATTCCTGGCGCCGATCTCTTCAACGGCAGCGAGGGTCCCGAGCAACTTCACCCAGGAGTCCTCGTCTAGCTCCGCAGTCCCTTCGTAGTCCTCCCGACCGGTGGAGGCCGCCACGATCAGCACGTCGGCGCCGATGGCGCTGAACATCCCGGCCTGTCGCTCGACCGAGGCGAGCTCCTTCTCACGCGCTTCGGCCTCGTGCAACACGACCGGCACGAACCCTCCCACGAGGCGCAAGCCGTGAGCGGAGAGCAGGCGGGAAGCGTCCGCGGGATCTGCCGGGAGAAAGCTCTCGGGTCCCGCTTCGACCGCAGACAACCCGAGCGAAGCGGCTTCTCCGAGCACCCTCTCTGCGTTCATCTGGTGGCCCCATCCCGGCACTTCGTTAACGCCCCAGGATATTGGGGCGCCCGCCACCCGCGACGCCGACGTGCTCATCCGATCTCCTCCAGCAACACCGGACGACGTTCGGCCACGGAAACTTCCGCAGCCATGGCGATCCGCAGGGCTTCCAGAGAATCGCGCGCCGTGCAGGGGTTCTCGGCGCGCCCATCCACGACGTCGAGGAAGTGAGTGAGCTCGTCCCTGTACGCCTGTTCGAACCTCTCCAGGAAGCCAGGGTAAGGCGGCCCTTCGGGAGGCGCCACGCCGGGCTCCACAGAGCGCAGCGGCGTGCGCCCGTCCAGGCCGACGCAGATGCTATCGTCGGACCCGAAGATCTCCGCCCGGATGTCGTAGCCGGCCGGGTCATGACGCCCGCCCGTAATGACCGCGAGCACGCCGCACTTCATCCTGACCATGATGGCGGAGGTATCGAAGTCCCCGTGCCTGGCGAACATATCGAACTTTCGCACGCTCCCCTGGGCGAACACTTCCTCCACCTCGCTCCGCGTAAGCCAGCGCAGGACGTCGAACTCGTGGATGTGCAGATCCCGGAAGATGCCGCCTGACAGGGGGATGTACTCTTCCGGTGGCGGCTCGTGATCGTGGCCGAGCATGTGCATCGAATACACCGTCCCGAGCGCGCCGGTATCTATGAGGCGCCTCGCCTCCCTGTACCCGGCGTCGAACCGTCTCATAAAGCCGACCTGTAGGATCGCCCCGGAGGACTCGACGCGGTCTACGATCTCTACCGTCTCCTCGTAGCCGAGCGCGACCGGTTTCTCGCAGAAGGCAGGCAACCCGGCGTCGAGGCAGGCGTTGATCAAGCCCGCATGGGCAGACGTCGTTGCGGCGATCGTCGCGGCATCCAGCCCAGACCCGATGACCTCCTCGATGCTCCCGGACCACCCCCCGATCCTCTCCGCAAGCGCCGCAGCCCGTTTCGCATCGACGTCACCGACGACCACCTCCTCGACGCGGTGATCCTCGGCGAGCACCGTGGCGTGGAACACGCCTATCCTGCCCGCGCCTAACAACCCCACCCTCAAAGGGAACACCCCGCCATCATGACCCCATCACCCACGCTTCCCGCTTCGGACCCCTCCGATCAAGCTCCAGCGTACAGAACGCGCGAATGCCCCGTCAAGCTCGGCGCGGAACTTCATGCGATCCGAAGACTGCGTTTGACGCGAGTAACGCAAATAGGTAGCATTGTTCCGAGAGGGGATTCGCAGGGTTACGGGAGGTGTTGGGCGCCATGAGGGAAGCTACTAACCTACCGGAGGCACAGTCCGGCTGCACCGGGCGACACCACAAGAGGGTGGCATGAGCGCTTTTATAGAGCGAATCACCGGTTCGCAGTCACCCTTGAGTTCGGAGAGGTCGCTGCGGTGGTCTCTCGCGCTCATAAGGCTGGGTCCCGCCATCATCCTGTTGCTGCTCATCATGGCGTTCAACGTGCTCAGTCCCGTATTCCTGACGGTGCAGAACGTTTCCAACATCGTCGTTCAGACCTCGGCGCTCGCCGTCCTGGCGATAGGCATGTTGTTCGTTATTCTCGTCGCCGGCATCGACCTCTCGGTCGGCTCCGTGCTTGCGCTCTCGACGGTGATCGGGGCGCTCGTCTTTACGTGGAACCAGGGTCTCGGTGGTTCGCTCAGCGTCGCCGCCTTCCTCCTCACGGGCCTGGTAACAGGTTTTCTCAACGGGTTCATGCTCACCAAAGGAAAGCTGCCGCACGCCTTTATCCCGACCCTCGCCATGTTCTACGCCGCCAGTGGCCTGGCGCTCGTGCTCTCGAACGGCCGCGCCATACCCCACGTGCCTGGCATCGTAATTACGCTCGGAAGCGGGTATCTGGGGCCCCTTCCGGTTCCGGTGTTGCTGGTCGTCGGGCTCGCGCTCCTCGCTGTCGTCCTCACCAAACGCCTCAAGTGGGGGCGTTGGATCTACCTGGTCGGGGGAGACAAGGAGGCGGCCCGCAGGGTTGGCATCCCTGTAGACAGGGTTATCCTGTCGGTGTTCTTGATCAGCGGCCTCATGGCCGGTTTCGCCGGTGTGATCACGGCCGGAAGGACGGCCTCAGGCTATCCGACCGCGGGCGAGCTGGCGGAGCTGCAGGCCATCGCCGCCGTGATCATCGGTGGAGGCAGCTTTTTCGGCGGCAGAGGTTCCGTCGCCGGAGTCCTGGTCGGCGCGCTCATTCTCGGGGTCATCGCGAACGGTCTCAACCTGCTGAACGTCGACGAGTACTGGCAACTGATAGTCGCCGGCGGCATCATCGTCTTCGCCGTGGAGCTCGACGTGTTGCGCAGGTACCTCGAGGGACGGTTCCGCACCCTCCAGGCTCGGGGAGACTGACGTGGAAGCCGAACGCGAACAGACGAGCCAGGACGAGAAAGAAACCCCGATCCTCGAGGTACGCAACGTAACGAAGCGGTTCGGGGCCACGCTCGCCCTGGACAACGTCAGCCTCGAGTTGCAGCGTGGCGAGGTCCTGGCGCTGCTGGGCGACAACGGCGCCGGCAAGTCCACGCTCATCAAGTGCCTCAGCGGCGTCCACCAGCCCGACGAGGGCCAGGTCTTCCTGGAAGGGGAGGAGGTGACGATCAACTCGCCCATGGAGGCTCGGGACCTCGGCATGGAGACCGTCTATCAGGACCTCTCGCTGTTCGACAACATGAACGTCGTGGGAAACTTCTACGCCGGAAGAGAGCCCGTAACGCCCCGGTGGCTGGGGGGCTGGGGATGGGTCAGGGACGGTTTTATGTCCAGCAAGGCGAAGGAGAGCCTGGAAAGCCTGCAGGTGAACCTTCCCAGCGCGGAGGTGGAGATCGGCCTGATGTCCGGAGGACAGCGCCAGGCCGTCGCCAGCGCGCGGGCCATGTCGTTCGGCAGGAAGATCGTGATCCTCGACGAGCCGACCTCCGCCCTCGGGGCGCGGGAGTCCAGCAATGTCCTGCGCCTCATAAAGGAAGCGCCGGAGCACGGGGTCTCCGTCATCGTCATCTCCCACAACCTGGAACACGTCATCCAGGTGTGCCACCGCGCTGTCGTGCTCAGGCAGGGGGTTCGGGTGGGCGAAGCTGAACCCACGGAGGAGAACCACGAGCGTCTTGTCTCGATGATCGTGGGCGGCGCGGCGGAAGAAGACAAAGGTGAAAAACAGGCTTGACGGATTTCGTCCACAACGACGGGAGAAAGATGAACAAGGCACGAGCTCTTCAAGTGGTAACGTTGGCGGTCATCCTCCTTGGGGTTTTGCTTCTCCTCACGGCTTGCAGGGGCGCGCTGGCGCCCGAGTCCCAGCAGAACAAGGCCAAGGGTATGACGA
>JALZNL010000340.1 GCA_030857715.1 Actinomycetota bacterium
CATCATCCCGCCCTGGCTGTGGCCGACGAGCGAGACTTTCTCCGCCCCCGTGTAGGCGAGCACCTTGTCCACGAAGACGTCGAGCTCCTGGGCCGACCTGCCGATGCGACCGAGCCCGCGGTTGCCGTAGTTGAGCGCGAATACGCAGTAGCCCTTCTTCTTGAGCCTCGGGGAGAGGATGGCCCAGTTCTGTTCCATCGTCTCGAAGGTCCCGTGCACGAGCACGACCGGATGCGGGTGCCTCTTGCCCGGCTCGCACGGCACGTTGGCGCCGGGGGGAGGGGTACCCTCCTTTACCAGGAACGGCGGAGGCGCGGACTGGGCGCCTGACTCCCCGACGAGCACCAGTAACCCCAGGAGAACGGCCGCCGACATAGCGAGGGCCAACCCCACTACTCTCAAGGTCCCGACCTCGCCCACGATGTTATTCGCCGTCCGCCTCACGCCGATCCACCTTCCTACCGCCCCTTATTGGGATCCTTTGAGAAACCTCCATGAAACCAACCGGATTATGCTCCCCTCGGCGTCCCGTGTAAATGGGTCCTACGGTTTGCAAACGGTGGGACCTGGACGAAGGTCCCCGCAGGACTAGGAGCCTGGCCCCGTCTGCGGCACCGTGGGGATGGTGGCGCGGGTCTTCGCTACTGTGGAGGTGCGCCCCACAGCCGTGGTGAAAGACGTCCTTCGGGCGGCGCCCAGCAGCGGTCCTCCGCCCCGACGTACTCGGATTGCGGGCGGATGAGGCGGTCTTCGGCCTGCTGTTCGAGACAGTGGGCCGTCCAGCCGGCCACCCGGCCGACGGCGAAGGTCGGGGTGAAGAGTTCTGTGGGGAGGTCCAGGCCGTGCAGGAGCAAGGCCGTGTAGAACTCGACGTTGGTCTGGAGGTTGCGGCCGGGCCTGTGCTCCGCGAGGAGGCGCAGCGCCGTCTCTTCCACCTCCAGGGCGAGGTCGTAGAGATCTCCGTCCGCGTCGGTAGCGTAGAGGCGTTCGGCCGCCGCGGCCAGGACGTCGGCGCGGGGGTCGCGGACGCGGTAGATCCTGTGCCCGAAGCCCATGAGCCGCTCCCCGCGCCGGAGCTTCTCGCGCAGGACGGGCTCGGCGTTCTCCGCGGACCCGATCTCGAAGACCACGTCGAGCGCGGGACCCGGCGCCCCGCCGTGCAGCGGGCCCTTGAGTGCTCCCACGGCCCCGACTATGGCCGAGACGAGGTCGGAGCGGGTGGCGACGATCACGCGCGCCGCGAAGGTCGAGGCGTTCATGCCGTGGTCACAGACGGTGTTGAGGTACGTCTCGAGCGCCCGCACGGACCCCTCGCCCGGCGTCTCACCCCGGAGCATGTACAGGTAATTGGCGGCGTGGCCCAGGTCCCGATCCGGCGGGACGAGTTCTTCTCCGCTCAGTAACCGATGATAGGCGGCCACGATCACGGGTAACCGGGCGACGAGGTCGAGGGCGGGGTCTTCTGGAGCGTCCAGGCTCAGGGTGTCCGCCGCCATGCGCAGCGCGTCCATGCCGGGGACGCCCCGGGCCGCTGAGGCCCGTAGGAGATTCATGGTCGCCGCGGGCAACTCCCGCCGCCCGGCAAGCGCGGTCCGAAACGCCGCGAGCTCCCCCGCATCCGGCAACCCGTCGTGCCGGAGGAGGTAGACGACCTCCTCGAAGGTCGCGCGGCCCGCCAGCTCCTCCACCGGGAAGCCCGCCAGGGTCAGGACCCCGGCCTCGCCGGCCACGCCGCTGATGCGGGTCCGCGCCGCGACGACACCCTCCAACCCCGGAACGAAAGAGACCCCCGAACTGCCGCCCATCCTCTTGCCTCCGATCCTACACAAGCCCGCCACGCCGGAGCCTCTCGGCCCCCCATGCCCGTTATCGTATCCGGGTCTTTCACGCTAATCAATATTGATCCATAAATCAATATGTTGTAATGTGCGCGGGCATTTGGCGGAGCTAGGAGGGGTTCATTGGGGTCTGGGCGTTATCTAACGGCGGGGGAGGCTGCGGGGGAGTTGGGGGTGAGTTTGCCGACGTTGTACGCGTACGTGAGCAGGGGGATGGTGCGGTCGGAGGCGGCGGAAGGGAAGAGGCGGAGCAGGCGTTACAGGGCTGAGGACGTGCGGGCTCTCCTGGAACGCAAGGAGAGGAGGAGGGACCCGGAGGGGGTAGTCGAGGGGGCGTTGCGTTGGGGGGCGCCGGTGCTGGAGTCCGGCATCACGCTCGTTGACGGCGGGCGGCTGTTCTACAGGGGTCGCGACGTCGAAGGGCTTGTCTCGGAGGCCGGCATCGAGGAGGTGGCGGCCCTGATCTGGACCGGGGACGCGGGCCTGGCGGTGGAGATCTTCCCCGGCGGCGCGGAGGGGCTTTCCCCACGGGTGCGGGGGACGCTGCGAACGCTGGAGGGGCTTCCGCCCGTCGAGCTTTTTCAGGCTCTGTTGCCGGTGGCTTCCGCCGAGGACCCGGTCGGTTACGACCTGCGTCCGGCGGGCGTCGTGGGGACGGGTGCGAGGGTCTTGCGCCTAATGGCGGGCGTCGTCGGTGGGGGAGGGGAGGGGCGGACGGCGGAGGCGCTGCGACGGGGCTGGTGCCCGGGGGAGCCGGGGGCGGCGGCGTTGCTGGACGCGGCGCTCGTCTTCTGCGCCGACCACGAGTTGCCGGTCTCGACCTTCGCGGCCCGGTGCGTGGCGTCTTCGGGTGCCACCCCCTACGCCGTCGTTCAGGCGGGCCTGGCGGCTCTGGGCGGGACCAGGCACGGGGGGCAGACAGAGCTCGCGGAGGTCTTTCTGGACGAGGTAGCGGGGTCTGGCGACGCGCGGAAGGTCATAGCCGGACGCCTCCGCCGGGGCGACGGCCTGCCGGGTTTCGGGCACCCGCTCTACCCTGACGGCGATCCCAGGGGCGCGGGCCTGCTCCGGATCGTGGCCGGTTCCTTGCCGGGAAGCCCCGCCGTGGGCCTGTCCGGCGCGGTCGTCGAGGAAGTCGAAGAGCTCACCGGCGAGCTCCCCACCGTGGACCTCGCGCTCGCGACCGTCGCCCGTGCGCTGGGCCTGCCCGCCGGTGGAGCCGTGGCCCTGTTCGCCGTGGGGCGCACCGTTGGCTGGATTGGCCACGCCATAGAACAGTACGCGAGCAACCAGCTCATACGCCCCCGGGCCCGATACGTCGGGTAGCACGCCGCGCCCTACGGGCTTCGCTTTCAGTACGCTGTCTTTCGGCGGTCAGCTAAACATCGATGGGCGTTACCCGTAGCGCGATAGAGGCCGGAACGCGCGGCAAGCGGGACCGGACGGGCTCGAAGTGGGAAGAAGCTGACGGCTGAAAGCGAGGCCGCAAGGCCGAAGCGCGCTGAGAGCGGAAGCCGAAGGCTGGAGCGGGCTGACGAGCCGGCGAAGCCGGCCCGCTACACGGGTAGCTCGAAGACGCCGAGACCGTTCAAGATTATCAGCGAGGTGGCGAAGGAGTTGAACGTGGCGTGGGCCACGAGCGGGGGGAGGAGGCTGCCGGTCCGTTGGAAGAGGGCGCAGAGGGCTACGGCCAGGATCAGGATGGCCGTCAGCAGGACCGGTTCCAGGTGCAGCAGGGCGAATAACGCCGAGGACACGAGGGCGGAGAGGGCGAAGGACCATTTGCTCGCGGTCCTCCCTGAGGCCGTTCCAATGGTCTTCGAAGAGAGCAGGGCGCCAAGGCGGTTGAGGCCGTTAAAGACGGCGCCCCGGAAGACGAGCTCCTCGACGGCCGGGCCGATGACGACCACCACCAGGATTATCGTCGGTATCGCCGCGGCGGGGTTTGCCTCCACCCAGCCGACG